>CAJXZG010000095.1 GCA_913063265.1 uncultured Prolixibacteraceae bacterium
TATGCAGTTTTTTTGAATCCGGATTAAGAATATAACCAATCATATCGGGATGTCGATTTTTATAAAATATTTCAAGATAATGGATGGCTAAATCAAGAGAATCCATTTGCACAGCCCACCAATAATTAGGGGGTTTGTTAACCATCAATTGTAAGATACCTTTTAATCCTGATGATTGAAACACAGGGAACACCTGATCCGCAAACGCTTTATATTGCTTATATTTCGGGTTTGTTGCAAAATTTCTTTGTAAATATTCCAATGCCGATACCGTATCACCGGCACTTAAATAACTTATAAAAACAGTTTCCTGTTGATCTGAATGATCACCCAACATTCTCTCAACCACTAACATTTCCTGCAGTGCTTCTTTGGGTTTGTTTTCATAATAGTAAAGGGCGCAACTGATTCTTCTGAATCTTGCCGAATACGGGGCAAGTTCAATGGCTCGATTAATATATTTTCGAGACGTTTCAAAGTCACCAACAATATTTAGCAGGATTGAATAATAGTAGAGGGTAACCATATTGTTACTGTCAATTTCCATCGCTTTTTTAAAATACTTTTCGGACTCTTCCCATTGCCAAAATACTTGAGCATAAACAATACCAAGAACAGCATAAGCTTCAGGAAGATTCTTATCGATTTTCAGTGCTTTTTTTGCCAGATTAACAGCTTTGTCAACATATTTAGTCGGATCCAACATTTTCTGACCTAAAAGGTAGTATGCATCTGCAATTCCTGCATAAGCCAGTGCATAAGTCGAATCGGCATTTATAGCATATTCAAAATATTCTATAGATTTTTTATATGATTCAGTAGTACGCAGATTCCAGTAATAACGGCCCATTAAAAAATAATCGTAGGCCTCTGTATTGTGGGTGTGTATTTTTTCAATCAGTTGTTTTTCTTTCGGGGAAATTATTGCCTGTAGCTTGTCAGCAATTAATATGGCTATATCGCTTTCCAAAACAAAAATATCTTTAAAATCCCTGTCGATTTTTTCAGAAAGAATATGTCTATCATTTTTTGCATCGATTAACTGAATGGTTATTCTTACTTTCTCTTCATGACGTTGCACACTGCCTTCCAAAAGGTAACTTACACCCAGCTTTTTGCCTATTTCAGGTGCACTCTCCAGGCTTTCCCGGAATTGCTCGACGGATGTCCGGGATACCACTTTAAGTTCGTTGATTTTAGCCAGCCGGTCGAGAATATCTTCCACAACCCCATCAGCAAAATACCTGTTTTCTTCATTTTTACTCAGGTTTTTAAAAGGTAAAACAGCAATGGATTTTTGTTTATGTAACTGTGTGTTTTGAATGAAATAAATGGATGTAATTATTATTCCGGCTAGCACAACAATTGAAGCAGCTACAAAAATGAATCTTACATTATTTGATTTCAATAATTGTTTTGAGCCAGTTTTTCTATTTTGAGTATTAACATATTCACTTTCAGAATCTGTGCTTTCCGATACATCGACTATTCTTTTTTTAATCTCTCCAGGTGGGTAACCATAAAAATCGTGAAAGCATTTGGTAAAGTAGGAAGGACTGCTAAAACCTACATTATATGAAACCTCAGCCGCAGTCAGTGTACCTTCAAGCAGTAATTCACGAGCCTTTTCCAAACGGACTTCGGTTATAAAATGGCTAATTGTAGTTTTTTTTATCGATTTAATTCGCCGGCTTAAATAATTACGATTTAGTCCGCTTGCTTTAATGAAATCGTTTACTCCAAAATTTTCGTTTTGCAGGTTGTCAAGAATAATTTTGGATAAATGATCGATAAATTCGTTATCCTTTGCCAGGAAAAGATTCATGGTTAACGCTTAAGACAATCAATTTACAAATAATTGCTGAAGTATGTTAAATAAACAGGTAAAAATTGACAGTAAGAAGACCGGGGCTATTTTTATTTACTTTGATCTAAAATAGAAATGCTTTTTTGAATAAAGTATGTGATAAAAGGTAGTTGTTTTGATGAGATAATAAATTCGGAATTAAGTCTTAAATGTTAAAAATCTCCGGTTTCCAGTTATTATTCCTGCGATTTAACTCTGTTATCAAGCCGGTTCCAACCCATGTTTGATTAGCAACTTTTTGATTTTTTCGTGTTCTTCGAGGTACTTCTTTTCTAACTCGTTGGATATTTCCTGAAACTCAGGTTCGTTGCGTAAATTGTCGAACATTGGATTGGTGTTAAGTTCGTTGATAAATTGTATAGAAATACTTTTTGATTCTTTAATCATATTGAGGTAATGCAATGATTTTTGTTTTTCGTTGATGATGGCGTAAATAGTAGCAAGGTTAAAAAGCGAATTGTATGATCGGGCATTGGCAGTGTTTAGTTCTATTTCTTCTTCAGCTTTTTTGATACTTCCCTTAAAATGATAATCGGCTTTTTCCTTATTTCCTTCTTTAAAAAAAGTATAACCGAATACATAAAAATTGGGAGGAACTTGAGGTAAAATAAAATTTTCTTTCCCCCTTATGTTTGGCAACATGTTAAATTCTTTGGAACATGCCCGTTGAAGTTTGAAGCTCTGATCGACAAAGTAAAAATGAACCAATAAATATGCAGGATGTATATCGTATAACCAGGAGCATATAGAAACAGCAGAATCCTGGTTTCCATAGTTAAGCTCTAATTCAGCTTTGCGGAAGAAGTAATTTAAAGTGTCGTGGACAGATTTCCAGTATTTCTCATTTATTTCAAGGGCTCGGGCCGGGAACCCCGTGTTCAGATAATTATAGAAAGCTACTTTTGTAATATAATCCGGGATTGGCACATCTGCCGGTTTGGTTTCTAGGTAATTCAAATAGGCATCCAGCGATCGGTACCTGTCGTTTAGATCAAAAAATTCAAAAATTTTCCCCCCATAATATATGTAGTTTTTAACTCTGTTTTCAGTAAGCGGCAGCAATTTGTCTGCTTCATTGTACAAACCTTTTTGAATATAATAACCTCTTAAATACGTTGCGGCATCAATGTTTGTTTTATCGTATTTTAAGGCTTTTTCTAAATAAATTTTGCCTGTATCCAGATTTCTGTCTGCAAGGTAATTATTATGCAAAACGAAACTCAGTTTATTAACATAGATATGACCAAGCATGGTGTAAGCATCGGCAAATGTGCTGTCCAGTTTTACAGCTTTTTTATACAATATTTTTGCTTTTCGTAATTCCCTGGAAGCTAATCTCCAATTAGAAATATCATTAATGCTTTGTAATTCAAGATGATAGTTTGCTTCCTGATAGGCACGCAATGCCGCCATATTTTCGGTTGGCTTTTTAATTATCTGTTCTTTTTCTTCTGGTGATATATTGGTTTTTAGCGCTTCTGAAATTTGTAAAACAACATCCCCGCATATTTCAAAAATATGATTAATTGAAGCTTCTTCAGATTCTTCGATTTTGCGTTCATAAATTTCCGTGAAAAGTGACTGACCATTTTTAGTATCGAGTAACTCCACATTTAGTAAAATTTTATCACCGTTTTTAATGGTTCGTCCACGCAGGATATGGTCAGCCAACAGTTCGCGTGCTATGTCGCGGTTACTTTTTCTGCTGTCGCGGTAGCTTTCGGTAGTCGATTGTGGCACCACCAACATGTTATCAATTTTGCTCAATTTGTTCCCGATTTCAATGCCCATCCACGCAGTGAAGGGTGCAAACTCTTCGCCGCTATCGTTTACAAACGGCATGATTGCAATGGCGTTTTTAGTAGCGTCCTTTCCTTTTTCAAAAGACCTGTAATAGAAAACTTCACCTGCAATAACGAATAAAATCAAAATAAGGACTGCTGAAATTGTTACTTGCACCCATCGTTTTTTCCGGGTAGTTTTAGGTTTTGCAATTTTTGACTCCTGTTTTTCAGTCTTTTCCGGAGTGATATGATTTATAATCTCGCTGGGCGGGTAACCATAAAAATCGTGAAAGCATTTGGTGAAATAGGAAGGACTGCTAAATCCGACATTGTAAGAAACTTCTGCAGCAGTGTATGTTCCTTCAATTAGTAATTCACGGGCTTTTTGCAACCGTACTTCAGTAATAAACTGATTGATTGTAATTTTCTTAATCGATTTAATCCGTCGACTTAAATAATTACGATTTAATCCGCTTGCTTTTATCAATTCGCTTACACCAAAATTTTCGTTGTTCAGGTTGTCAAGAATAATTTTGGATAAATGTTCGATAAATTCGTTATCCTTTGCCAGGAAAAGATTCATGGTTAACGCTTAAGACTTCTAATTTACAAATAATTGACTGAATTTTCTAAAAAACAGGAGCTATTGTTTTGGGGAACTAAATCGCATCTTTTGAAAACAAAACACTACTGTCCTGAAAAAAAAAACGAAATAAAAAAAGATTCCCTGAATGCCGTCAGGCAAGTTTTCGCTTCATTTCATTACGCTGCCAATGACAACTCTACTTTTCTGTCATTGCCTCATTATGCCCAATTTTATTGGGCATAATGAGCTTATAACAGGAGGTTCTTCGAACCACCTCCCACAGCTTCGCTGCGTACTCCTCCTCAATTGAGGAGGAGAAACGTTCGTATTCCATTTTAAATTTTGATAAAACAAAATAGTTTTTGAAGCCAAATTTCCCCTCCTTTTTGAGGAGGAGGGAACCGTGTTTACAGCGGTGGGGTGGTATAAATATTGAGTTTGACAATAAATTCTGTCATTGGCAGCAAAGCGAGGAATCTTTTTAATATTAACCGGACAGTAGCAAAATAAAAAAAGGAAAAACATCAACGTTTTTCCCTTTCTATTAAGTGTTATTTTTCTTACTTATTTTACTTTCAGATAAGCTTCCTTAATTTCGTTATAGGTTTCGTCTGTAATTTTATACATTGGTGAACGCAATTCATTCTCACAAACTCCCATAATATTCAGTAGTGCCTTAATTCCGCCCGGGTTTCCCTCTTTAAAAAGAAGCTTGAACAAGTCGATTAATTCAAAATGTATTTTTGTTGCTTCCGGATAATTTCCTTCTAAAGCATTATGAATTAATGAACTGACTTTTGATGGTAAGGCATTGGCAATAACAGAGATAACACCTTTTCCGCCAATTGTGGCTGTAGGCAGTGCCAGTACATCGTCACCCGAAATCATAGTAAAATTATCAGGAGTATATTTTGAAATTCTTGTAATCTGAGACATGATGCCCGAAGCCTCTTTTATAGCCACAATTTTGTCCGATGCCTCAGCAAGTCTGGCCACGGTTTGATATTTCAGATTTACTCCCGTTCTGGAAGGAACATTGTATAAAATTATCGGAAGGGGGCTTTCTTTTGCTAGCGTAACATAATGCCGGAACATTCCCTCCTGCGATGGTTTATTGTAATATGGAGTAACAATTAGTAATCCGCTAACACCATCGAGATTTGTGTTTTGCATTTGATTGATAATAGCCTGAGTGTCGTTTCCTCCCATACCCACAACAATGGGTAATCCGTTGGCATTGTCTTTTACACATTGAATTACATCAGCTTTTTCTTCGTTGGTAAGCGTAGCCGATTCAGCCGTGGTTCCAAGGGCAACCAGGTAATCCATTCCACCTTTAACCTGGTTTCTGATTATGGTTTCAAGGCCTTTAAAATCAATTTTATTATTTAAAAACGGAGTTACCAGGGCTACTCCGGCTCCTGAAAATATTTGGCTCATATTTATTTTTTATTTAGTTGCGCAAGATAAAAAATTTGCTGTTTGGCAAGATACATTGGGTCGGTGTTTTCGCCAATATTAATATTCATGTCAAAATAGTTTTTATCTCCTGCCAAACTACCTACTTTGAATTGTGCTTTGGATAAAGCAGTAATATAGTCGAGCGCAAAATTATTTTCCATGGCAATATTTAGCAAAATCTCAAATTTGATGCTTGTAAACTCATCTATCTTGTCATTTTTTGGGACACCCCAAAAATCCAAATCTTTTACGGTTAAGGTGTTTGTGTCCTGCGGAGGATTGGTAATTTTTTCGAATACGCAGAAACCCCTGAATATAATTTGTTCGCGGTTAAAATAATTTTTTAGATATTGAAATGCTTGTTTTTGTGTGGGTTGCCATATAACTCCAATATTTTTTGCCTTATCGACATTTGGGAAAACCACCTGCCGGTGATTCTTTGAAACTAATTTATCTAATTTTCGGCGTGCGTATATTTCTTTAATTCCCATGTTCGTGCAAAAGTAACAAAATGAAAAATGAAAGTTGAAAAGAATATAGAAAATTGAATTATTCCAGCATTTTTAAAAAATCATCTTCAGAAATAATGGATATTCCCAGTTTGTTGGCTTTTTCCAATTTGCTTGGACCCATATTTTCTCCAGCTATCAAAAAACTGGTTTTTTTCGAAATAGAACCAACATTTTTTCCTCCATTCTTCTCAATCATTTTTTTTAATTCATCACGCGAATATTTTTCAAAAGTTCCTGAAATAATTATTGAAAGTCCCGCAAGTTTTTCGGTTCTGTCTGCAATTTTTTCTTCGCTGATTTGAAATTGTAAACCCTGTTCTTGTAGTTCAGCTACTAATTGCAAATTTTCTTCATTCGAAAACCAATCGGTAACACTGTCTGCAATTCTTTGGCCGATTTCGTCTATTTCCACTAAATCATCCGATTTTGCTGAAATAATATTTTCGATGGAATGAAGTTTATTAACCAGTGTTTTAGCCACCGTTTCGCCAACAAACCGAATTCCGAGGGCAAACAAAACTCTTTCAAACGGAACATTTTTAGATGCTTCCAATCCATCCAGAATTCGTTGAGCTGATTTTTCTCCCATTCTTTCAAGATTTTCCAACTGCGATTTTTCCAGCTTATATAAATCTGTAATGTTTTTGGCCAGTCCCTGACTGTAGAGAAGTTCAATGGTTTCCTGTCCCAAACCATCAATATCCATTGCTTTTCTACTAACGAAATGTTCCATCTTTCCTTTTATCTGGGGTGGACAACGGTTTTCATTGGGACAATAAAATGCTGCTTCCCCTTCTGCTCTTATCAGTTCTGTTTGACATTCGGGACAAGTTGAAATAAAATTTACTTTCGAAAACATGGGATGTCGCTGGGAAATATCCACACCTGTAATTTTTGGAATGATTTCGCCACCCTTTTCCACAAAAACTGTATCGCCCAAATGTAAATCCAGGTTTTCAATAATATCTGCATTATGCAACGATGCCCTTTTTACTATTGTTCCTGCAATCTGAACCGGTTCGAGATTTGCCACCGGTGTTACAGCCCCCGTTCTACCTACCTGGTACGAAACCGACAGTAATTTTGTGGCAACGTTTTCGGCTTTAAATTTATAGGCAATTGCCCAACGTGGTGACTTGGCTGTAAAACCCAAATTTTCCTGCAGCTTTTTGGAATTTACTTTTATAACAATGCCATCGGTGGCAACCGGAAGGTTAAAACGTTCTTTATCCCATTTTCGGATAAATTGAAAAACTTCCTCAAGATTCTGGCAAACCTGAGTTGCATCCGATATCTTAAATCCCCATGTTTTAGCTTTTTGCAGACTTTCAAAATGACCATCAAATGGCAAATCTTTACCCAGAATATAATAGAAATAGGCATCAAGATTTCTGGATGCCACTATTTTTGAATTTTTCATTTTAATGGTGCCGGCGGTGGTATTCCGCGGATTAGCTAATAAAGGTTCACCGGACTTTTCCAATTCAGCATTCAGTTGGTTAAAAACATCAAAAGGCATTACAATCTCACCCCTGATTTCAAATTCATTCGGGAAGTTATTTCCCCTCAATTGTAACGGAATTGATTTTATGGTTCTAATATTACGTGTTACATCATCTCCTTTTACCCCGTCACCACGCGTTACAGCTTTTGTTAGTTTCCCGTTTTCGTAGGTCAGGCTAATCGAAGAACCATCAAATTTTAATTCGCAAACATATTCAAAATCGGTGTTTATAATCTTTTTAATTCTGGTATCAAAATCTGCTATTTCTTCTTCAGAGTAGGCATTCGACAATGAAAGCATCGCATATTTATGCTCAACCTGCTCAAAATCTTTGCTTAAATCACTTCCAACTCTTTGTGTTGGCGAATTGATGTCGGCAAATTCAGGAAAGTCGTTTTCCAGTTTTTCCAAGGCTTTCAATTTCATATCAAAATCAAAATCACTGATTACAGGTTGTGCCAGAACATAATACTTGTAATTGTGTTCTTCAAGTTCGTTTCGTAACGAAGTAATTTTTTGTAATGCTTCTTCGCGATTCATTCTAAATAATTTATTTCTTCTGAAACAAAAGAATGGTTATTGGGGTTAAAAATACAGAAGATTTTTTTTTACTTTTTAATTTGATTACTGAATTATTTTAAAATTTTAAACATAAAACAGAATGGCATTTACACTTGAAATAGGATCAAAGGCACCGGATTTTACTTTGCCCGCAACAGATGGAAAAACATATTCTTTAAATAGTTTCAGAGACTCCAGGTTTTTAGTTGTATTTTTTACCTGTAATCATTGTCCGTATGTAATTAATAGTGATGAGATTACCCGTAAAACGGTAGAAAAGTTTAATCCCCTTGGAGTTGAATTTGTTGGCATTAATTCCAATAGTAAAAACACTTATGAGGAAGATGATTTTCCACATATGGTAGCCAGAATGAAGGACCATCATTTCCCGTGGAAATATTTGTATGATGAGTCGCAGGAGGTTGCGCTTGCTTATGGGGCATTGCGAACTCCACATTTTTATGTTTTCGACGCCGAACGAAAATTGGTTTATACGGGTAGGGGAGTTGACAGTCCGAGAGATAATTCAAAAATTACGATTAATAACCTGGAAATTGCATTAGATGAATTGGTGACAGGGAAAGCAATAAGTACTCCGGTAACCAATCCAATTGGGTGTAATGTCAAATGGGAAGGTAAAGACAAACACTGGATGCCTGCCGATGCCTGTGACCTGGTTTGGTAGAGATTTTAAATTAATCTTACCGGATGAAAAATCAGTCCTATTCATTTTAAGTAGGAATATTTGATTATTGTATTAAATTATTTGATTGGTCATCTAATTTCACTTCTGAACTTTCTGGTTTTCCCGATTGGTTTTTTGTAAGTTTACATAAAAATCAATTTAACCGAATAACCATGAAAAAAATCAATTTAGTTTTTGTTCTGATTGCTTTTTCCGTGTTTGTATCTCAAGCTCAAAATTCAAAAAATGAATTCTACGGAATGTGGACGCTGGACATTGATGGAGGTTCAGTTGGTTGGCTAAATGTCAACGAAGACAAGGGATATCTTGATGCCGAATTATTGTGGATTGGAGGGAGCGTTGTTCCGGTATCCAATGTTTATTTTGTCGATGAAAAAACTTTGGAAGTAACCAGAACCAGAGAAAATACAAAAGCAGATAACCGTAAACATATTATAACACAAACATTTAGATTTGAACGTAAAGGAGAAAAAGTAACCGGAGTGATGACTGAACCATCCCGGGATGGAAAGATGGTTAATACGCTTGGATTCAAAGGATGGAAACTGCCATTACCTTTGGAAGCTCCTGATTTAAAAGCCGTAAAATACGGTGAACCAATAAAACTTTTCAACGGGAAAGATTTAGCGGGATGGCGTTTAATTAATCCAAAACAGGCCAATGGTTTTAAAGTAGTTGACGGTGTTTTGGTAAACGATCCGGTAAATGAAGAAGGAGAACGTGTCAATTTTGGAAATTTGCGTACTGACGATGAATTTGGAGATTTTAAATTAACGCTTGAAGTGAACGTTCCGGAGCACAGCAATAGTGGAATATATTTGCGTGGAATGTACGAAGTGCAGGTTGTAGATTCGTATGGAAGAGATTTGGATTCACACAATATGGGGGCAGTATACAGTAGAATTACTCCGACTGTTGCAGCCGAGAAAAAAGGTGGATCATGGCAAACCATGGAAATGATTCTTTGCGAAAGGCATATAACTGTTGTGTTAAATGGCAAAAAGATTATCGATAATCAAGCTGTTTACGGGCCAACAGGGGGTGCAATGCAGGCCGATGTATTTCAACCCGGACCAATTTATTTGCAGGGAGACCATGGAAAAGTATCATACAGAAATATTGTATTAACTCCGATTGTTCAATAGAAGTTTTTAATATCCCGAATTGAAAAAAATCATTTCAATCATACTAACACTCGTATTTTTGTCATTTCAGTACTCTGAAATACTGATTTTTATTTCATTTAAATTAAATCAGGATTACATAGCAAAAAATCTATGTGTAGAAAAGGATATTGAAAATTCTACATGTAAGGGATGTTGCCAGTTAAAAAAGAAATTAGACGAACAACACCAGAAAAAAGAACAAATTCCTCCTACAGAGAATTCTAAAAACAATATTGATTATTGCAATACAGAATCTCACAAGTTGCTTTTATTTCTCCAAAAGAAAATTATCGAAGAGAAAGTCCTTTACTCACTGTACTCGAAATTATTTCACTTTAAAATATTTCATCCTCCCCGGTTTTAAATCAAAATATTAGTATTGAGCCAATTCTGGAAGTTGTATTGGCCAAAATAATTGTGTTTTGAAATACGGTTCCTCATTTTTTTAACGAAAATTAAGTAGGGAAAATCTGTTTCAATCTTAATCAAATATGGTGTTTTGCCTGGTTTGTAAATCCCGGAAGTAAAGCACTAAAAAGAAATTTTAATAAAATTTTTAATTGAAACCTAAAATGATATTAAATAAACAAATCATAAAAATCGCACAAATATTTTTAATACTTTTTCTTATTCTCAATTGGAGTGTATCGGCTCAGCAAACCATTAAAATCATAGATTCAGCAAACCAACATCCTGTTTCTGACGTGTTTTTTAATTATAATGAAGTTTCAGGCATTTCAAATTTGCAAGGCGAAATACATATTAAATTAGTTGAAGGTAACGTTCTTCAACTCTCGCATGTTCAGTTTGGGAAAGTCGAATTTGAGTCTGAAGAAGTAAAAAAACTGGTGGCTCAGGGTTTTGTCGAGCTGGAATTGATGAGTCATCAGTTACTGCCAGTTACCTATGTGGGTGTGCATAGCGAAACCGGCCGGTTTAGCGAATTGGATATACCTGTACAGCAAAAACTGGAACACGATGCAGGAAAATTACTCGAGCAATTGCCGGCTTTTTCTGTGATTCGTAAAAGTGGTTCTTATGGCTTCGATCCGGTTCTTCGTGGATTTAAGTACGACCAAATCAACCTTGTGCTGGATGGAGTTCAAACCGCTTCTGCTGCTTGTCCAAACAGAATGGATCCGGCAATTAGTCAAATTCCGATTAACATGATTAATTCGGTGGAAGTTTTTAAAGGTCCCTTTAGTTTACGATATGGAAATTCGTTTGGAGGTACGATTAATTTTGAAAGCAGTTCTCCTGAATTTAAAGAAAAAACAAAGGCTTTGGGAAGAGTTGGTTCCAGCTACGAAAGTAATGGGAATATCTTCAGAACCGAAGGTGTTGCCGGATTTTCAGGCAAAAATACTGATTTGAGATTTTTTGGATCGTACTCGACAGGAGAGGATTATAAGGATGGAAACAATAATTTGGTTCAGTCCGGTTTTAACCGTTTAAACTGGGGAGGGAAACTTGGATTCAGAATAAACGATAAACAAAAACTGGGTGTGTTTGTGTCAAATAATAGGGCTAAAGATGTTGATTTTGCTGCGCTTCCTATGGATTTGCGGGATGATGATACCTGGTTGGTAAACGGAAATCACTCGGCTTTTTTCTATAACACATATTTGACTACCTGGAAAACTGCCGTATATTTTACACATGTTGACCACCTGATGGATAATTTTGACAAATTATTAGATCCCCGAAAAGTGGATGCTTCAACCAAGGCAAATACTTTAAATTATGGCGGGCGAACAGAATTACGATTCGATTTTAATTCCGGATTTCTTTATTCAGGATTGGATTATCGTTTTGAGGCGGCTGATGGTGAACGAACCCGGGTGATATTAATGGGGCCAATGGCCGGAAAAACAATGTATGATAATGTTTGGCAGGATGCACAAATTCGACGTGGAGGACTGTTCTCTGAATATCATTGGGAGACCCCGAAAATTTATTTGGTATTCTCCGGCAGGTTAGATTATAATTCTGCACTGTCTAATAATCCTGATCCCACGTTTTCAAATTTATATCCGAAAATGGATTCTGAATATATCAATCCTTCATTTAGTGCCGGGGGAACGGCAAAGTTGAGCAAAAGTTTTTCTCTTGGCTTATGGTTAGGGACAGCACAAAGAAGTCCGGGGATTGCGGAGCGTTATATCAATTTCTTTCCGATTGGTTTAGACCCATATGAAATGCTCGGTAATCCTCAGTTAAAACCGGAAATCAATAATCAGTTTGATTTGATATTAGATTTTAATTTAAAAAGTGCACGTCTGAAACTGGATGTTTATGTATCCATGCTTCGGAATTATATATCATCGGAAATAGATCAGGATATCAAACCCAAAATGGCAACTTCTCCCGGCGTAAGACAATTTATTAATATAGATAATGCACAAATTGCCGGCTTCGAATTCGAATGGAAACAGAAAATAACCGGTTTCTTGAATCATCGTTTTTCCATGGTTTATACTTATGGAGAAAATAAAGTTACAAATGAAGCTTTGCCGGAAATTCCACCGTTTGAATTGAAATATCAGCTATATGGAAGTTTTTTACAAGAGAAACTTCAACCCGAGATACTATTCCGGCAGGTTTTTAAACAAGACCGAATTGCATTATCCTATGGCGAAACTGAAACACCTGCATTTAATGTTATTGATGCAAAAGTGTCCTGGTTTGCCACTTCCCTTATAACAGTTTCCGGAGGGGTGTTAAATCTTTTTGACACAGCATACTACGAGCATTTGTCAAGGTCTGTCCGGGGTGTCGATAATCTGCCCATTTATTCTCCCGGAAGAAGTGCTTTTGTCACTTTGACATTTAGTTTTATGTAGATGTAATTCAACTTTCAAATAGGTAAAAAGATGCCGTATCAAAACTAATTGCAAAATATGAATTACCTATAAATTGAAAGCTTAAAACGTTTTTTGACCCCCTAAATCCCCCAAAGGGGGACAGTTCCTCTCCACCAATTGGCGGAAGGTTAGGAGGGGGCATTGCTTACAAATTGAAAGTTAAATTTTTCTCTTTTGCGGTTTTGAGACGGCCTCTTTTTTGTTTTGAATTTCAATTTCAATATATCGTCAGCGAAAATTAAACCTCAACATAAAAAGTTTTGTTACATTGTAGGTCAATCAAGATAAATAACAAATGAAATATAAAACTGTACTAATACTTTTTGCAATGGCCATTCAAATCTCTTCATTCTCACAAATTGTCAATAAAATTCATACCGAATCAAAACAACAATCAGCGTATGCTTTGGAACTTTGTAAATATTTACATCAAAACCCTGAACTCTCTTTGCAAGAAACAGAAACGGCAAAAAGGATGGCAAGAGAATTGAAAGATTTGGGATTTGAAGTAACTGAAAATTTTGGAGGAAACAATGTTGTAGGGATTTATAAAAATGGAGAAGGGCCTGTAATCATGTTACGTACAGATATGGATGCCCTTCCGATTGAGGAGAAAACCGGATTGGATTTTGCAAGTACAAAAAAAGTAAAAGATGAAGATGGAAATGAAGTAGCTGTGATGCATGCTTGTGGCCACGACATTCATATGTCGGTTTGGGTTGGAACTTTGAGGACTCTGGTTGCGCTAAGGGAAGAATGGAAAGGAACACTTTTAGTAATAGCACAACAAGCTGAAGAAATAAGTGGTGGTGCAGGATTGGCAATCGAAGAAGGATTGTTTACAAAATTTCCAAAACCTGATTATGCTCTTGCATATCATATTAATCCTGAATTGGAAGCCGGAAAAATTGGATTGGTTAGCGGACCTGTGTTTGCAGGTGTAAAAACAGCGGAGATTACTGTTTATGGAGAAGGTGGGCATGGTGCATATCCTGAGAAATGTATTGATCCTATCGTAATTGCATCACGCATTGTACTTGATTTGCAAACCATTGTAAGCAGGGAAATTAGTCCGTTAGAGCCAGTAGTAGTAACCGTTGGATCTATTCATGGCGGAACCCGCCCAAATATAATCCCTGATGAAGTTAAACTTGAACTGACTTTACGTTACTATTCTGATGAAGCTATTAATAAAGTAATTGAAGGTATAAAAAGAATAAGTATTTCGGCAGCTTCTATGGCAGGTGTTCCAGATAATAAATTACCAAAAATATATATTCATGAAGTAGAAACTCCACCGGTATTAAATAATCATAAACTTAGTGAGAATATTGTTAAGTATGCCGGAGAGGTAATTGGAAACGAAAGTATTTTACATGTCACTCCCGCAATGGTTGGTGAAGATTTTGGCAAGTATAGCAAAACTGATGAAAAAATCCCAATTTGTTTAATATGGTTGGGAAGTTCAAATGCAGATTTACTAAAAGAATTACAAAATAAAGGAGAAAAACCGGCACCTCTTCATTCGCCTTTTTTAAATCCTGATTATCCGAAAACCATTGAAACAGGAATTTCTGTAATGACTGCTAATGTTATTGGATTAATGATGCGAAAATAAAATATAAATCTAAAGTTGAGAAACTGCTTTTTCGGATTTTAATTGTTTTTGCAACTTAAATTTAAGTATAACTGAAGGGATAATTGAATATAAAATACCACAAAGTATTACCAATATCAGCTGAATATTAACATTTAATTGAGTTGAATTCAATAGTAGTGCCAGGACAATAATTGAGATGTTTGCAGCAAGAATGATTAAAGTAACCTTTATATGACTTGTTGGTACAAGCTTTAAAAGCCTGTGGTGAATATGCTTCTTGTCCGGGGAAAAAGGAGATCTGTTATTTAAAATTCTGATTATCATAACCCGGATGACATCAACAAGAGGAATGACTATTATCGCAAAAGAAACGGAAGGTGCAGATTTGATTACTAAATTTGTGTCCTTAAGAATATTAAATTCATTAAATTTCACCACTAATGCCGAAATTACCAAACCAATAATTAATGCACCCGAATCACCCATTATAAGTTTATTTTTATTCCCAAAAACATTATACATAAAAAATCCGGTAAGACTACCAACCAATGCATAAGAAAGAATTGCAAACTGAATGTGTCCGGTTAAATGAAACCATGTTCCAAATGAAGCTGCAGCTAATATAGCTAAAGCGGAAGCCAATCCATCAATTCCATCGATTAAATTGAAAGCGTTAATTATTGCAACCATGGCAACTAAACTTATAATAAAACTTGTAAAATACCCTATTTCTCCTCCACCCAGAATTCCTTGCAAATTTGTAATTCTAACATTGCCCAGGGTGATAAGAATTACAGCCGCAAATATCTGTACAACTAACTTTTTTTGCGCCGATATAATAAGCAAATCATCTTTGAGTCCAATAAAAAACATCATTATGACCGAGGCAACGATATACTTTAAGGCATCAAAACTAAGACCATCTGTTGCTATTATACTGCTCAAAGTAAATCCAATGAAAATAGCAACACCACCAAACGCAGGGACTGTTTTAGTGTGTACCTTCCTTTTGTCAAAGGGTTCAAACAAATTTTTATCTCTGGCTATATTTATAATTGGGGGGATCGATATCAATACAAGTATCAACCCGATTAAAAATGCTCCTCCTGTCAATATTAATTCCATTTCATGTCCATGGGTTAATAACTTATTTAAAACAAAACTTATTTAATTATAAGAACATATCTATCTCGGTAAAGTTGAGTCCTTTTTAAAATTTATTACAGGCAAAGGTAAAACATTTGAATGTATAAAACCTGAAAATTCAGGAATGAAATACCGTAATTAACCCTATTTTAATTATTTTAAGCTTTAATGTGTAACTTTTAAAATAAATTCTTTCACCAGTTTTTTGAGATTGAAAATCTAAATCCAAGATTTTTACCTAGCACGCTGTTATCATCTGCAGCGATAGAAAAACCTAAATCCAAAGGGAATTCCGGATTGATATACATAAAATCAATTAGTCCGGAAATTTGATTTTGAGCAGGTTCATAAGGTTTTCCATAAGTCCCGGAATGACGGCTAAAAGTAATTAAACCTTTCCAGAAAAAAAATGAAGAAAGATTTCCTGCAATGCCTAAATGGTGAGACACAAAACGATTTGAACGGATACCCATAGAGATTCCATCAGTGATAGTTACTGGAAAAAACAAAGGAGAACTCATAACCTGTTGTTGGTACGTAAAACCGGATCTGTAAATCCCATGATTGTAATAATTATCAACTTCGTTTCTGCGCCATTTACCGGTTTCTTCATCCCAGTTGTAAAGCGAATCTTTTAAGCTCTGGTTTCGGGTATTGGTGAATTCATACAATATATCGGTTACAATTTTATTTTCATTTTTAAAATTTATATGAAAACCCAACAAATTATCTCGCCAGTTTCTCCAATTTAAACCTGAATTGTCTTCCCAGGGGTGACTCAAATAAAAGGTAGATTTCAATTTTTCAAAATCTTTGACCACTTCAAACTGATAGGTTCCCAGCTGATTTCCTGAAACATTTTTTTTGTCTGTTTCTAAAAACTTATCATTGCCTGGCAAAGCAAAAACGTAACGCCAATATGAGCACCAATCATCAGGAAGTTTTCCAATTTTTTCATTTCTTGATGTTCCCCCCCACATTACGTAGTGTTCAAATCCTAAATAAATTTTCCATGACTGACTGATGCTAAATTCTCCATAAAGAGATTTATGATGAAGATGTGCACCGTCAACATATCTACTATCGGTTAAGAAACCCTCGTCGTATTCGGCTTTAAATCGAAACCAGTTTTTAAAAAATGGTAAATTTTTATATCCAAGTGTAGAAAATCTGATTTTTGGAACGGGAATTGAATTCTGACTTCGTGCCAGATTTCCATTAGTAGTTGATAAACCGGAATATTTTATTTCATCATAAAATCTACCACCTTTAATTTCCCAACCCTGATAGGAGAGGGCCAGAAATACACTATTTATCTGCAGATAGTTTGTTTCTCCAAGTCCGCCAACAAAATTACTTCCCCAGGAATAATCTAGTTTTTTTTGTGCAGAGTCGGTTTTATAATATTTTCCAATTTCTAATTCGGTAATATTTAAAAACGAACCTTCGGGTTTTATCTTTCCATTTTGATTGGATATGAACCAGAATGTAAGTAAACTGTCTGTTGCGGCATACGATGTGTTGGAAATTGTTATTCGAATATTATTTTGTGAAATTGAAGGCAAAAATAAAAAAAGCAGAATAAGTATTAGTAGGAATTTGTATGACGATATTTTATTATTGTTCAATTTAATAGTTATTAAAACTTCAATAGATTTTTAAATTTTATTGTTCAGTATCTCCGGGTTAAGGTCGCACAATTCTTACTTGAATGGCATTGTCAATTGGTTTATCTGAAACTAAAACCAGGTATCCGCCACCACCTGCACCGCTTAATTTCCAGCCTAAAGCTTTGTCTTTATAATTCTCTATAACCTCACTAATGTCAGGAGTAAGCATGTGAGGAAACATGGTAACCTGTGCTTTAAAACTATCCAAAAATGCTTTGCCGAATAATTTAATATTTTTAGAATTCACGGCATTCCAACAATTATTTGCAGCAATTGCAAGTTTTTTTGCATTTTGTTCATTAATAACTGTATCAGATAATACATCGTAATCACCAATTCGGGGCGATAGTGTAATGAACCATAGATTATTTTCGATAAACTCCAGTATATCATTGCTTGTTTCAGATTCTATGGAATCGGGCCAATATTTTTCTTTGTTATAATTTAACTTATTAACTCCTGGAAATACAATTCCAATGGAATCCTGAGAGCCGGATATTATTTTGGTTCCGGGGGGATTTTCAAAACTGAATAAGGTTTTTGCCAGTATTTCTTTATTACCTTCAGGAATATCGGTATTCCACAATTGAATCGCTTTTTTTCTGGTGCTACTAGACATTCCACTTCGGTCGTTAAAATTGTAATCAGGATGAACACTAATTGTTATAACCGGCCCGGGGTAGTATTTTGAAACATAGGGTTGATCGAGCCAACCACCGGCTAAATCCAGTCTGAAAGGAATATTACAAACGGATCGCAAAGCTGTAGTTGAACGGGCAGGTAATCCACTATACGGGATTCTTTTGCTTATTAACAGTTCTGTTCCAATTTCATCACAAAGTTTTATTTTGTCTGGTGTAAATCCATCTTCATTGACAAAGAAAATATCAGGCCTTAATTCTTTTATCTCTTTTTTGAAATCAAGCAATCCACTACCACTATTAACCCATGCAGATTTTACATGTTTTATAGACTTTACCATATATAGTCTTTCTTTGTCAGTATTTATCGTTGGTCGACCTTTTAATTGCATGATAGTATCATCTGAGCCGATGCCTACATATAGGTCACCATGCCTTGCTGCTTCTTCAAAAAAGGCAACATGTCCCGAATGAAGCATGTCGAAACATCCGGATACAAAAACTTTTTTAGTCATGTCTTTAAAGGTTTTTTTCTTTTATCTTATTTTGGTTTTTTTAGTTTTAACTCCAATCGCACAAATTATTAACATATTCTGCAGATCCATCTCTGAGCCAGGCATCCAACTGTGAGACTTCTTTTAATTGTTGACCTCTTTTTCTTGCGACATGAAAATAACCGGTCTTTAATTCTGGCAATGCAGTCATATCTCCCCATAGTTTTTCAAACTGAGTAACGGGATATATATCTTCCTGTCCTTTTCCCCAGCGTTTTTTTACCTCTTTTAAAGTTATGTAAGTGGGCATTAATTTGGCCATTTCCAGAACACATCGATGTACTTTTTCTTTATTTTTCAAATCTTTTCTGGAAAGCTTAAATGACTCAAGCAGTGGATCGATTGAAATCCAAAATGTGTTTGAATTGTAATAACTTAATTCAAATTCAATTTTTTCATCCGGCAGAGAAAGTCCTTCCACTAACTTTGTTTTGCCGTCAACATTTGCCAAACCGCCACCACGATCATCGAACCACCTGGAGATTACCTCTACCGAAACAGCATTTTTTTGATTAATGTGATTTCCTAACAATTGAGGATCTGCATTTGCTCCAAGCGTGTCAATATTATGAATTAGAAGATAATTAAGGTTTGGATTTTTATTCAGCATATTCTGTAATGTGCCGTTAATCATCAGGTTTGGAATTTCAAACCAATGGCCAACGGGGTGAATGCATTGCTGTGGAAGATTGTCTGTGTAATCTTCACCTTCACCGTTATACTTTGTCCAGTTAATAAGTGCATTATGTAAACTT
>CAJXZG010000096.1 GCA_913063265.1 uncultured Prolixibacteraceae bacterium
TATTTCGCCAGGAATAGTATGGGAGGGGGCTGAAAAAGGTGAAACCGGCTTTGGTCTGCATGGAGAGGCAGTTTACGAATTTGAGCTGGGAATTTTTCATGTTGGGCCAATGGTTGAAGTAGCATGGCATCCTGAAGATTGGCACATTTCTGCGGGACTTCATATTGGGCTGGGACTTTAAGTCGGACTTTCTGATTAAATACCTTTTTATTAAAAGTGATGAGCGGTATAGATAATATGTGAAGTTTAAAAACAAATAGATAGTCGATTTCTTTTATCAATTACTGCGATCAACACGAATAATCTATAAAACTTAGATATACAAAATATCCTGTTATTTACAGATTAATTTAAAGGGTTTGCCTATTTGTTGGAAATAGGAAGAAATTTATGTCCATCTTTGTAATGTTCAATCAGTCAGATTATAACAAGATTGATTGAAAACATTTATCATCCAAAATTTAACGTCATGAAATCTATTGTAAACTATTTCAAACTGATTTGGCTTTTGTTTGTTTTTCTTTTCTCAGTGAACATAATTTTAGCTCAGGAAGAAGGAAAAATAAACTCGATTGAAAATTTTTTCATTGACTCTGAAATTTTAAATGAAAAGCGGGAGTTTACTATTTTTCTTCCTGATAACTATACCAAATCAAAGGATAAATATCCGGTACTTTTTTTGTTAGATGGAAAAACACATTTTCAACATGCTATTAGTGCAGTTAATTTTCTCTCAACAAGATCAATTATCCCTAAGCTGATAATTGTATCTATTCATAATATCGACCGAAACCGGGATTTTTCACCGGTTTATAACGAAAGGTTTCCAACATCCGGGGGTGCTGAAAAATTCAGGAATTTTATTGAAAAGGAATTAAAAACCTATTTAGATAAACATTACCGGACATCAAAATTTTCGGTACTAATGGGGCACTCTTTTGGAGGAACTTTTGCAAGCTATTCACTTTTAACACAACCTGATTTATTTGATGGTTACATAGCTGTTAGTCCATATCTGCAATACAGCAATAACCACCTTGTAAATCTGGCGGAAACTGAATTGCATAAGAAATATAAAAATGAAAAGTTTTTTTACATGTAGGTTGGTAATGAACCTGAATACTTTTATGCGTTGAATGAGTTTTACTCTTTGGTAAATGAAATAACTGATGGTACAATAAACATAACATACGATAAAATGGAAAAGGAAAATCATGGTACAATTCCTTATGTTAGTTTGTTTTATGGTTTACAATTTGTTTTTGCCGATTGGCAATTGCCGCAGGAGAAATTAGAAAGTGGTTTAGCAACGATTGATAATCATTATAAAACCGTATCGAAAAAATATGGTATTACTCAAATTACTCCGGAAGGTTTAATTAATGTGTTAGGATACAGAAAATTACAGGTTGGTGATACAGAAGCTGCCATTGAGATTTTTAGCGAAAATGTAAAACGTTATCCTGATTCTGCAAATGTTTATGATAGTATAGGCGAAGCTTACGAAAAAAACAACCAACTGGATCTGGCCAAAAATAACTACTCGAAAGCATGTAAAATAGGAGAAATGAATAAGGACGTAAATTTGTCAGTATATCGTAAGAATTATGAAAGGGTAAATAGATAATTCACATGCAAAAAAGCCAAGTTTAAATGGTATCGATATACAGTTTTTCTACTTTATCTCTTGCCCATTGAGTTCGGCGTAAGAATTTCAAACTCGATTTTATACTTGGATCTTTTCTAAAACAATTGATTCGGATTTTATTACCTAATTCTTCCCAGCCATAATAACTTACCAGGTATTCAACAATATATTCCAGGGTTTTACCGTGCAATGGATTATTTAACTGTTCCATAATTGCAGTTTGCAGTTTACAATTTTAGCTCTTCCAGCAAATGTATATATCTATCGATTCCCGCAATTATTTCACTTTTATAAATAAATTCATTGGCAGTATGTGAACGGGCAGAATCGCCGGGACCCATTTTAACTGAAGGGCATGAAATTATTGCCTGATCAGATGTAGTTGGTGAACCATAAATATTTATTCCTTTACTTTTTACAAGTCTGGCAAATGGGTGTTCCATAGATATTCCTGAGGAGTTTAACCTGAAAGATCTTGGCTTTACTTCAGATTTAATAAGTTTATCCAGAACATCGGCCGCTTCTTTGTTGGAGTAATGTTCGTTGGTGCGCACATCAACCACAAAATGACAAACATCGGGTACCACGTTATGTTGTGAACCGGCTTCAATTTGAGTTACAGAAATTTTCACTTCACCCAACACTTCAGATTTTTTTTCAAATTGATAATTGCGTAAAATTTCAATATCGTCAAGTGCTTTATAAAGCGCATTCTCGCCTTCATCTCTTGCTGCGTGGCCTGACTTTCCGTGTGCAAAACAATCCAATACGAGTAATCCTTTTTCTGCAATGGCAAGTTCCATTTTTGTAGGTTCGCCAATAATTGCAAAATCAACGGGAGCAACTTCATTAATCAAAATCTGCATTCCTTCAGTTCCCGAAACTTCTTCTTCTGCTGAAGCACCATATATGAGGTTAAAGGGCAAATCTTTACGCTCATAAAAATGGACAAAAGTTGCAAGCAGAGAAACAAGTGGACCACCGGCATCGTTACTTCCCAAACCAAAAAGCTGGTCACCTTTTTCTATTGGAGAAAACGGATCGTTTGTATATCCTTTTACAGGCCTAACCGTATCGATATGAGAATCTAAAAGAATCGTAGGTTTATTTTTTGAATAATGTTTACAATAAGCCCATGTATTGTGCTTATTGGTTTCAAAGGGAATGTTTTCATTTTTTAAAAAATCGCGCATCACCTTTGCAGCATTTTCCTCTTCCCTGCTAAACGATTGTGTCGAAATTAGTGTCTTGAGTAATTCTATATATTTATTGTACATTTTTATCAAAGTTTAAGGAGCAAGGGAATTAAAACTTCCATCTCATTTTTACCCAAAGATCATCTCCCAGTTCCCACCATTTATCTATTACAGAACGTGCAACAGAATTGCTGTAGTTGGTTAAATATTCTTTTCCGAGCTGTGTTTTTTTACCCTCCTTTAAATTCATGGCATCTTGTTTCAAAAGTTCAAGAGCCCGTTTTTCATAAAAATCAATTTCATCAAAAAGTTTTTCTTCTTCACCTGCAACTTCTTTGTCCAGTATTTCCTGTCCGATTTGCCAGTTTACCATAGCCAGACGGTTGGTTCTTCGGAAAGCCCACAACGCTGATTCCCTGCTAAAATGATCCTGCCCGCAAATGTCAAAACTTTCAGGTAAACTTAAATTACCACAATAAATCGGGAACCTGGGGCTTAAGCGTGGTACATCAAAACTAAAAAATATTCTTCCACCCAGTTCATCGGGTAGATCATCCCGCAACTGTGCAATCCATGAATAGGAACAGTATTGAACTGCAATAGGACGATTCCGCACTACAGAACTGTCTTTTAACGAATTTAAAAGTTTACGTTTATCGCTTGCCATCCAGGGGTGGGCAGCGGGACTTACAATAGTGTCTGAAATTTCATTTCCTTCATCATCTTTCTTCTTATTTACCACTTTTAGCTTGCGAATCATCTCCCATTCCGTTCCGTCATAAGTTTCTCTGTAAAGTTCAAGTACTTTTCTAATATTTACTTTTTCTTCAGGTTTTATGGAAAAGGGAAGTTCTTCACTTTCGTAAGATAGATTTAAACCGGGAGCCAGTGTATTAAAAACAAAATATTCACGGATATTAAATGCTTTTTCAACATCTCCGTATACCTTCCAGAATTTGAAAGGTTCTTTTCCATCCCAGAGTTCCATTTGTTTGGCTACCTCAAAAACATTTTCTGAAGCCATAAAATGGTCTTTATCTTCAAGATTAATTTCAGAAATTCTGCTAATGTTAGCTGAAATTCCCACATGGTTATCGGGTATTCTTTGTGCTGCCCAAACTCCACCAATTTTATCCGGGCCTTCGCCAAAAATTTCCAGTTGCCAAACCTCATTTTTATCGGCCAGCGTAATACATTCACCTGAGTCGCCATAACCATATTCTTTTATTAGTTTTCCAATCAACTCTATTGCCTGTCGGGCAGTAGTGCAACGTTGCAAAGCTATTCGTTCAAGTTCTTCAATTAAAAAGAGCCCGTTTTTGTTCTGCAATTCTTTTTTACCACTAATGGTAGTTTCGCCAATGGCCAATTGTTTTTCGTTTATACATGGGTAGGCTGTATTTAGGTATGCAAAAGTGCTGTCGGCCTGTGGTATTTCACCTTTTAATTCAACTTTATCCATACTCCATGCAGTATGAGTATGCATGGTTCCCCAATAAATTTTATGTGTGGTATCGCGTTCAAACTTTTGTGCCGGAATCATGGTTAACCATGTTCTGTAATAGGCATCGCAGGTGTGAGCTGTTATTACAGATCCATCATCGGTGGCTTTTTTCCCAACCATAATGCTTGTACAACTTTGGGTGTAGTTTTCCTCTTCCGTTTGAGAAAAGCCTGCAAAAAATGAGAAAACAAGAGGCAAAAACAGCAGGGATGTATTTATAAATTTTTTCATATCGGCATGTTATAAGATAGGATTCTCAAAAATAAAATAATTAGCGAAATATTGGGATAAAAAAAGTCCTGCCACTTTTAAAATGACAGGACTTTTTCTAAAGAACAAACCTTGCGGTTCTTAGAAGATAGTTGGCTTATTTTCCAGCTTTCAATTGCTCTTCAGCTTTTAACCAATCTGTGTTCTCGTCTCCAGGTTCGCCCGAAGCTACTCTTGCATTGTAAATTTCTTGTGCTCTTTGTCTTATATCCGCTTCAGTTACAACTGGTTTGGTTTTTTTAGTTCTTGTTGTTTTAGCTTTAGTAGTAGCCTTTTTAGTGGTGGCTTTTTTTGCTGTTGCTTTTTTAGCTGCAGCTTTTTTGGCAGTTGTTTTGGCGGCTGCCGGGGTAACTTTTTTCGTTGCCATAACTTTAATTTTTAATGTTTTTAAAATTCAGTGCAAGAATAATACTTTTCAATCACTTTGCTATTAACAAACTGTTAAACAGCCCTTACTATTTAAAACGTTTAAAAATAAATTAATATACTGCCTGAATTCCTGCAGGTTTTTACATCGCAATCAACTAAATTTGTAAAAAAAGTGAAGGTAACTAAAGAAGATTCTTAAATTTTCTTTATTTCAACCTTCAGTCAGCCATAAAGTCTGACATCTCCCTTTGACAGGGGAGAAAAAGAGTAATCCGAGCCAATGCTCCGGGGAATTAAACAGATTAAAGAAGTTGGTAAGAATGAAAAAAATATTTACATGGTTGTTTTCGATAGTTTTAATTGTTCTAATCATCATGGCATTTATGAATAAGAATGTTTTAAATGACTTTATTGCTGAAAAAATGAAAACAATGGTGGATAAGGAAACATCGGCCAATATTGAAAAACTAATCGATAGCAAATACAACTATTCAAAAAACGGATTGGATTACGAGTTTACACTTTTTGAATTTAGTTCAAACAGCTGTTCTGTTTGTAAAAAGATGGAAGTTGAGTTGGATAAAATTAAAAAATCACACGCTGATGAGATTAATGTAGTTTTTATAAATACCACTTTACCCGAAAATCAGCAACTGATAAAATATATGGGAATTCCCGCCATTCCTTTGCAAGTTATTCTGGATAAAAAAGGAGAGGAAATATTTAAACACTATGGTTTTATTTCCGCAGAAGATTTATTGGCAGTTTGTGTGAAAATATAATTCAGATCTTAAAATTTGATTATCCGCTTGTATACCACTTAAATTTATTAATTTCTGAACCACAATTCGTTTACCCCAAATCCGCCAGCTGACGGAAACGAATTGATACTCTCTGCACGCTATAGGGGTGGAGTAAACAGAGAGAATCAATTTGTAGACTGGTAAGTAACCGGATATTCATTTTTTCAAAAATCTTTTTTTAGATTCAACCTTTACCTAAAAAACTTAAATCAATAATCATTTATTGACCATAATTTTATTGAAACCATAACGATATTTCATAAATTAGCGATATATCACTACCGAAAAAATTCAGATTTTATTATAGGGGATGCCTAATTTTCTGAATTTGAGAATCTTAAAGGTTTTGGCATAAAAGTTGGCTAATAAGCCGACAGCAGTATGTTTTAAGATATATAATTTTTACATAATTAGGCTAAACTTATCGAATATGGAAAAAATCAGATTATCAAAAAATGTCTTGTTGGTGGTACTGGCTGGTTTTTTATTCCAGGGGTGTGCCACTATACTGGGTGGAAAATCAAACACACTGGTTTTTAAAAACGAAAACGCCACAAAAGCAGAAGTATTTATCGATGGTGAATTAGTTGGTGAAGCACCGGGAAAAATCAAACTTCCAAAAGAGAAAATACAGCATGGAAGTATGCTTGTTCTAAAAGCCGAGGGATACGAGGAAAAAGAATACATGATACTTCGAAAACAAAATGCGGCGTACACAGTGGTCGATTTGTTACTTTGGGGAGCTCCGTTAGCAGTAGATTATGCTACCGGTAATATATACCGTCCCAAACCAAGAGTATTTGAGTATGAACTTGTAAATGAAAATTAATATGAAAAAGTTTATAAGTTTTATCGCAGCAATTCTTGTGTTGATGGGAGCCAATGCACAGGAAATATCTTCGTTTTCCGCAGAAGATTTAGACAAGGAAAAAAATTATGGTTACTTTAATTATTTCCAGGTATCATTATATCGCGGTCAGCATTTGGTAGGAGACGAAGAAGTAAAAGATTTCTTTTCAGACGGATTTAATGGAATAGGTTTTCGGTTTGGTACACAATCAACCGGAAGAAAAGAGTGGCAAAGGAGGCACCTTTATCCACAATACGGTTTAGGAATTTCATTTTTTGGATTAGGAGGAGGTAGTGTTGACTCGTTATTGGGAAAACCAACATCGGTATATTTTTATTTTGGAGCACCCATCTGGAGGTTTAAAAAATCCAGAATCAATTCTGATTTAGAAATAGGTTTGGCAACAGATTTTAAACCTTATAATCAGGAAACAAATCCGTATCAGAATTATATCGGTGCAAAAACCAACCTGCACTTTAACATGTCACTTGACTATTATATTCAACTCTCGAACCGAATGGATTTAAGCTTTGGAGTTAATTTAATGCACTTTAGTAACGGACGCACATTTACTCCTCAAAAAGGAATTAATCTGTTTGGTATTAATTTGAGTACCGCCTACAATTTTAACCCGGTCAAAAACTATACAAAAGATGTTAAGCCCGATTATCAACCTCAGGTTCGCCCTGAATTTATTAAGGCAGAGAAAGCTCCGTTTAAGGGACATCATGAGTTTATTTTAATGGGAAGTATTGGAACGGTACAGGCTGAACCCGGCGAAACAAAAGATAAAACCGGGGCAGTGGATACCACCGGAACAGTTGGTGACAGATATATTACAAATAGTTTTGTAGCCGAATATGCATACCAGTTTGCAAGAAAACTAAAAGTAGTTGCCGGTTTGGATGTGTTTTACGATGGCTCTTTGGTTAATAACTACGATGGTGTAAATCCCCAGGATGTACCATTTAACGACCGGATGTTTTATGGCTACCATATAGGGGGACATTACTTAATTGAGAGATTTACCTTTTTGTTTAATATAGGAAGTTACATTTATAAACCCTTCCCACAACGTGGTACCTGGTTTATGCGGGCCGGAGGCAGAATTGGTTTAACACCACATCTGGATGCACATGTCTGTTTAAAAACAAGAAACGGCGGGGTAGCCGACTGGATAGAGTGGGGTGTGGCATACAAATTCTTTAAGGACAAATAGATTGGCATATACAATTAAGTCTGATGTAAATAAAGCGTTACTCATTTTATCAGAAAAAAATAATATAAAAGTTGTCAAAAGTTAAAATCAATATTCATGGTTTTTCATAAAATTAGGCTCTTTGACTCACCCTCATCTCCCTCTCTACGCTTAGAGAGGCCTGCCTGTCCGGTAGGCAGGGAAGACCCCGAGTACTTGCGGGTCAGGGTGAGTAATAAAAAAATTACGCATTTCTCATCTTGCTTATATGGTTAATAATCTACTAATTAAATCTGTTTTTTGTGTTTTACTTTAAACCAATTCATATAGAAAATCGAAATTGATGTTTAGATTTATAAAAAAGTTATCTGATAATACTGTCATCCTTTTTGGAAACTATACATTATTAATGTTTTTGTTAATTCATTTTTTTATAATTCCCTTTTTTCCATTTGAATGGCATAAACATATGTTTTCAATTGTCATTACTCTGATTTATTTGAACTCGGTGGTTTTAATTCATGAATACAGGAAGTCCCTGCTTACTTATGTTATCATTCTCATTCTTTTGGATTTATTATTTACAGTGCTTGATTTGGAGATATTGGCTTTAATTTCCACTTTTCTAAATATTGTTTTGTTTGTTTTTATCGTAATACAGTTTCTGATTATTATAGCAAGGTCGAAAAAAGCAAATATTACAATAATTTTAGATGCTGTTAATGGTTATTTGCTATTGGGTATTTTGAGCTCTTTAATGATTAATGTTGTAATGAACTTAAATCCCGATGCTTTTGCTTTTAATGAAGCCGGAATTATTGGAGGTGGGTTTTCCAGAAACAGTGAATTTCAGTACTACGGTTTGGTAACATTAACAACACTGGGATATGGAGAGATATTACCCATTTCACCATCGGCAAGGTCAATTGCCTCTTTTATTGCTGTTGCCGGGCAATTGTATGTAGCGATTATCATTGCTTTGCTGGTTGGGAAATTTGCGGGGCAATCAAAAAATGAAAATGAATTGAATTGAAATTAATGATGGTGAAATTTTAAACGAATATTTCGGAATTTGGGTTAAACACTTAACATAGTTTTTTGTTAAATTTATACATTACTAATAATAATTACTAACATGATGAATTACAATGTTTTTGGAAAACTTCTGGGACTGGTTGCAATAGTACTGGTTTTAGGTTCCTGTTCGGGAGTAAAAGTTACTTCCGACTATGACAAAAGGGTAGATTTTACCCAGTATAAAACTTTCGAGTATTATGGTTGGGCTGAAGAAAGCGACAAAATACTAAACGACCTTGACAAAAGACGTATAGAACAAGCTTTTGGCGATGAGTTTAGAGCACGTGGTTTAGAATATGTTGAAAGTGGGGGTGACCTTGTTGTCACTTTATTTATTGTGGTTGAGCAAAAATCTCAAACTGTAGCGAACACTACCAGTATGGGTGGTTATGGCGGATATGGTTATTATGGTGGTTATTATGGATACGGACCCGGTTATGGTTGGGGTCCCGGTCACAGCACTACAACAGTAAACACCTACGATTATGAAGTGGGTACCCTGGTTTGCGATGTTTTTGACAAGGCAAGCGAAAAATTAATCTGGGAAGGTATCGGCAATGGAACTGTTGATGAGAATAAGGAAAACCGGGAAAAAAATATACAAAAAGCGGTATCTGCAATTATGGCAACGTATCCAATTCAGCCCGCAAAATAAATAAGAACTTAGATCTTTTTCAAAGGGTTATTTCATTAATTTGAAATAGCCTTTTTTGTTTCTTATGCTAACCGTTTAAAACCTAAACACCATAATTAAATTATTGGTGATAACTTTTGGCGTAGTTTTGTAAAAAACTGAAGGAATTTTATGATAGGTAATCTCAAGGCCTAATTCAAAATCGGATGCTTTGGTATATGCAATATGTAAATTGTAAATATTCGCTGCCTTATCATTTCTGTAAAGACTTTCAGGCATGGAAGTAAAATTATATCCCATCCCAATCCCCAGAGGAATCTGTTTTTTGGGATAAAAATTGGCATCAACATAAATGCCCAGGTCAACTTTTGAGGAAGTAGTATTCCGGGCAAGCGTTTCCCCGTAAAAGTAATTTAGCTCCAGTTGGGTACCCCATGTTTCTGAAAAAGCATGGGCATAATGTAATCCCGCACCTAATCTGGAAACCGGAACTACATCAATAATTTTTGGATTTGGAATTTCATCTATAATATCTTCAATAAAACCTGTAAAATCGATTAGTGAACCCATGTTTCTGCTGGAAAATAAACTTCCGCTTAAATATCCTTTTTTGTGTTCGTATATTTTACCAAGCCAACCAATTTCAAAACCGCTGGCTGTATTTATTCCTTCTGCAAGTATGGTAGGAATTTGTGTTCCCAGTCTTCCCAAAAAATGAAGTTTTAAATAAATAGCAAACCAATCATTTATTTTTTGTTGATAATCGAAATTACCGCCTGCATACAATAAACTACCGGAAAAACTTAAATATTCCTTATCATCAATGATTATACCTTTTGAATTTAACTGGCCTGTTGACCCATATGACAAATTGCTTAGTAAAATGGTTTCAATCTTCGCACTTTTTATGGATTTTGAAGTCAGGAACTCATGGCCATTTATAGAAAATTTTTTTCTGCCGGAATCCTGGGCATACGACAGATAAAATCCTGTAAACAGAAAAAGTACTGATATAAATATTTTAAGTTTGGTAAATTGCATAAGGTATTAAAAATTAGTTTAGTTCGCTTTTGCCATTGGGTGTCCACAATGGTATTTCCAATCCAAATAATATTTTAAAAGAACTATTCTTTACCCTTGGGAAATAGTTGATGTCCTCAACTGGCTCATGGGTGAGATTTTCCAGCCCGATCGTATATCTTCCTTCCAAAAACAAAACAAGATTTTTAAGATACCATCGATAACCAATTCCGGTTTGAAATGACAGGTCGTTTTTACTTAAACTTTCATGAATATCTTCATCCGGCTGATTATTCAGCTTAAAGGAAGCACTATTTAAAATTCCAAAATCAAATCCTGCCAATGCATAAAACCTGTTATTGTTTGCATTAATTTTTGCCAGAACCGGAATGCGGATATATTGAAAATTTACAGTTCCGCTATCTACCAGTTGTGGAGCTCCCGGGACATTGTAAAGAAGTTTTGCTCCTTCCTGCGAAAATGCCGTTTGAACGCTGATGGCCACATTTTTGTGTACATAAAAGTCGAAATATAAACCTGAATAAATACCAATCTTACCCTGGTATTTTGCATCTTTAGGAGTATCACCAAAAAGATTGGTACTGTTTAACCCTCCCAACGCTCCGATTTTTATCTGTGCAAAAACAGATGAAGCTGTACACAGCAAAAGTAAAGTGAATAAAATTCTCCTTTTCGGGTGTTGCATAGCTTAAGTTTTTGTTGAGTTAAATTTACAATTAATCCTTTTGTTATCAGCAGAAAAATTATTTCTAATGAGATATTTATAAGAATTGTATTTTGAGCCCACTCCAAAAAGTCTTTTTGCCACTAAATCACTACATCACTAAATTTCACTAAAATATACACTTTTAATAATTGTAGTTTTGTGGCTTTTGGTGCTTTGGTGTTTTTGTGGCATTTTCTTATTTCTTACTGTTCGTAGTGGGTTCTGTTTAAAAATGTAAAAAACAAAAACTGATTTAAATTTTTATTGGGGATTGAACAAGTGAATACTTTGGCTGGTCTGTTGACACAAGTTTCTGACAAATAATAAATTAAATAGTTATCCCACGAATTTAATGACTGTCAATTCCATGAAGCATCAAAAAGGAATGCATCAGGATTTTATGAATTTCGCTTAAATATTCATTTACTGCTTTTGTGCTGCCAGGAAGCGAAAAAACAAGTGTTTTATTTTTTACTCCTGCTGTAGAACGACTTAACAATGCATTGGGTTTTTCTGCTCCATATTTTAATCTGATTAAATCCATAATCCCGGGAATCTCCAAATCGATAAAGTTGTTTACCACTTCGGGTGCAATGTCACGAGGGCCAATTCCGGTACTGCCGGTAGTGTAAATGATGTCGTAATTTTCCTTGACAGCCTTATGTAACTCGTCGTTCAAACTTTCTTTTTCATCAGGAATAACTACCCGATTTGTAAGGCTTTTATAGCCTTGTTGGGCAAACCAGTCGTTAGAAAGTTTTTCAAGCAGAGGCCCGCTTTTGTCTTTATAAATTCCCTCATAAGCCCTGTCGCTTAGGGTAATTACTTTTATATTAAAAGTTTTTGGGATATATTTTAATTCTTCGTTTTCTTTTAAAATCCCTGTTTTTGTAACCCTGCAAAAAATTCCTTCTTTGGGCATCACACAATTTCCGGTTTGTTTAAATATTTCGCAATTGGTACCGTGACACTTTTTGCCAATCTGTGTGACCTCCAATTCAATGTTTTTAGTTACAAACTTGTCGAAAGGTTTGGTTTTATGAACCGGAAATCCCAGAGTTGTAATGTTTTCAGCAAACTCTCCAAATCCAATTTTTCTACCCAGCTCACCTTCAAAACTCCTTATACTTTCTTCAGAAAGAATACTCACCTGCCGGTGCCATTTTCCGGCATGGGCATCTCCTTTTATGCCTAATGGAGTAAGCTCAATTTTTTTTCTGGGTGATTTTATGGTTCCCTTTTTTTCTGAAATGTTCAGGGATTTTATTATGCAAGAGTTTTGTTTCATGTATAATTTATTCTGTAGTTTCTAATACGTCAAAGATGAAATCCATTTTTTATAATAGTGATTTTTTTTCGAGCACTGCTGTAATGTCTTATGTTTAAGATCCTGAAACAAGTTGCTAATGACATTAATAGATTCGGACTTCGACTACGCTCAGTCTGACAGTCACAGTGAGTCCCGAGTACTCGGGAAACTTTGTTTAAGAAAAATATTAACAATATGAAATGTCATTTATTTATTCTCTAAAATATTCATCTTATTATAGTGTACTTTTTTCTTTATAATCCAGTTTAATATCGGTTAAAGTCATTTGTTTATCCACGGCTTTGCACATGTCATAAATGGTTAAAAGGGCAATATTAACAGCCGTTAAAGCTTCCATTTCAACCCCGGTTTTTCCTGTACATTTTACGAGGCTTTTTACCCAAACACCGTCCTTATGAACTGTTGTTTTTACTTCAACTTTATTCAGCATCAGGGTGTGGCAAAGCGGGATTAAACGCGAAGTTTCCTTGGCAGCCTGTATTCCTGCAATTTCAGCAATGCTAAGTACATCACCTTTTTTAATCAGATTTTCATTGATAAGTTTGATGGTTTCAGGTTGAAGCAAAATTTTACCCGAGGCTTTTGCCGTTCTTTCCTGATCGGGTTTATACCCGACATCCACCATATTGGCTTTTCCCTCTTTGTTTATGTGCGATAACTGATTCATATTTTATCCTCCAATATTTGAAAATTCATGTGTACCGGTTCCTATTCCTTTTTCAGGTTTTAAATTGACCGCTTGTCTGAATGCTTCTTCAATTCCAAGTTTTCGTACATTAAAACGTAAACCTGAATGTAAACAGGGTACCATAAAACCATCGGCTGTTAAACGCAAGCGATTACAAATCTCACATATTCCTCCGGTTCCTCCTTCCACAGGTGCAAATTCCCCTGTTTTTAAATTCATTTGCCGTATAAACCGAAGTTCCAGATTTTTCTCTTTGCAGTATTTTTTTATTTGTTTTTCATCCTCTTCATTTTCTCCCGGTATACGAACAAAGTTGATTTTGACAGGTGTTAGTCCGGCTCTGTTTGCTGCATCAATTCCTTTTAACACATCTTCAAGTTTTCCTGTTCCGGTAATCTCTTTAAATTTTGTCGGATTAAGCGTGTCAAGACTGATGTTTACCCTCTTTAATCCGGCTTCTTTTAGTTGGGTGGCCAGTTCGGTTAAAAATACACCGTTAGTTGTTAAACTGATGTCCTCAATCCCTTTCACTTCAGCAATCATTTTTACCAGCCTGGGTAAATTTTTACGGACGAGCGGTTCGCCTCCGGTTAGCCTGATTTTTTTTAAGCCAAGTTTAGTGCCTGTTTTCACGACGTCCACAATCTCCTGAAACGATAAAATATCCTCATGCCGTTTTAGTTCAACGCCTTCCTCAGGCATACAATAACTGCATCTGAAATTGCATCGATCAGTTACCGAAATCCGGAGATATGTAATTTGTCGGTTAAAGCGGTCTAACATAAACAAGTTCTCCTTTATTAATTTGGTTTTGTCCAACCTGAACTTCTAATAATGCATTGGCATAAACGAGGGCATTAATATGAGCAGAGCCATTAAAAGGAATTTCTTCAACATGGCCATTGCTATTTATAAGAACGGGCTTTAAATTGAGCCTGTCAGCCTTTTTTATATACAAATCGAAATCTATGATAGCCTTTATTCTCATAGGATTATAGTTTGCCCCCATTAGCCGGTAAATGGTTGGCCTTGCAATGGTTTCAAACTGAATTAAAGATGAAACAGGATTTCCGGATAAGCCAAAACAGTATTTATTCTTTTTGAAAGAAAACGTCATTGGATTTCCCGGCTTAATTCCTGTACGATCCCACAATATTTTAAAATCCTGATCTTTAAGAATTTCCGGAATAAAATCAAAATCACCAACAGAAGCACCACCGGTAAAAATCAGAAAATCATGATTCTCAAAGGTTTTTATAAATTGTTCGGAAAGTTTATTGTAATCATCCTTTGCCAGACCAAGATAATTCACATTAATATTCATTTTTTTTAGTTGTGAAATAATTTGGCTTGCATTGCTGTTTCTGATTTTCCCGTTTTCAGGTTTTTGGTCTGGTTCTACCAGTTCGCTGCCTGTAGCTATTAATGCAATTTTAGGAAGTTTTGAAACCAGCAGCTTTACCTTTCCCACGCCTGCCATAACAGCAATTTGAGAAGTATTGATAATTGTACCTTTCTTTATTAGTAATTCCCCTGTTTTAAAATCTTCTCCCCGGTAGCATATGTTTTTGGCTGTATTTGGATTTGTACAACGAATAATCTGTTCATTTATAAGTTCAGAATCTTCTACCTTAAATACACAATCGCATCCTGCCGGAACAGCTGCACCAGTCATGATTTTTGAACACTGGTTTTTTCCAACCTCTTTTGTTGCAATTTTCCCTGCAGGTATAATTTCTAACAGCTCAAGGTTATTATTAATATCTTCAAAATGACAGGCATAACCATCCATAGCTGATTTATGAAATGGTGGCATATCGCTATCTGCTAATATATCCTCCTGAAGAATTCGATTGAATGCATCTTTTAGGTCAACAACCTCAGTCTTAAAATCAGAGGGTAGGGTATTTATAATATTTATTATTTTACTATATCGATCCATTTTAGTTTTTTAAGGTAATCTTTTTGTTTGAAATGTCTATTCGATTTAAATCCAGATCGAAATTTTTCCCATCGTTATTTACTATTAATGGATTGAAATTTAAATAGTGTGTTTTAGTTATTCTTTTATTGTCTTTGTTTACCAAAAGAAATACTCCGGGTTTTACGAAGTCATTCAAACCTCCCGATTCACAGATAATAATCCCGTCAGAAAGAATTTCTTTTAGATTTTGTATTTCTGTTTCAAGGTTTTCAGGATGTACCATAATGAAAAATACTTTTTTAGCACCTGCCTGTAACATCAAAGAGCTGTCTTTTTGATTGATTTGTTTTTCTTCAAGCACCACCAGATTCTCATTTTTAAAAACTACATCAGCTGGTTTGTACTGATGAAAGTGAGGAGAAATTTTAAGGCCCGTAATTTCGGTTTTATCGGCAAGGTAAGAAATGATTTTGCAGGCCAATGTTGTTTTTCCTACATTTCTGCCATTCCCCGAAATCAACAACAGATTTGGCAATACCAGTTTCTTATCAGGCAAATTATTATTCATTACAAAAATATTTAAAACACCGTGGAAATTTGAATTGAACCTACCTGATGAGCTTAGGTAAGCATTTCTCCTTTCCAATTTATCCGCCAGCTGGCGGAAGCGGGAGGATAACCTGTTTCCGGGTTATCCCATCGGCCGGAGCACCTGTTTTCACTATTTAAGGTGCAAAGGCTCGGAGACACTATCAGCATGCAAATTTAGAAACAAATGTTTACACGGTATAAAAAAAATGAAAAATTGTTTGACGTAATTATACGTCGTAATAATATTTGACGTATATTTGCGTCAAAAGAAAAAACTATGGTACAATCCAAAACAGACTTATTTGATAAGGACCTTGCTCAAAAAGCTGAATTGTTTAAAGCACTTTCACATCCGGCGAGACTGCAGATTTTAAAATTCTTATCGGAAACCAATAGTTGTATTACCGGCGATATTTCAGAAGAAATTCCTTTAGGAAGAACAACGGTAAATCAACATTTGAAAGAACTGAAAAACGCAGGATTAATTCAGGGGCATATCGAGGGTGTTAAAACCATGTATTGTATTGATCCTGAGCGGATCAATGATTTAAAACAATTATTGGTCTCTTATCTTGACGAAATTCAAAACGATAATGGATGTGTCTGTGATTAAATAATGAAAAATAATCGGTAGTAACGATGTTATATATATAATTATGGAAAAGATTCTTTCGCTTCATTGCATTACCTGCCCGACTTCGTCATTCAGGCGGGCGCTCAGAATGACAACAAGTTAGTTTAAGAGGGGCTTTGGGGAGAGGGTGGTTAGGCGGCTTAGCCGCCTAACCACCCTCTCCCCAAAGCGAAAGCCTCATACGATTTGTCATTCCGAAGCCGCCTGCTGGCGGAGAGGAATCTTTTCAATATTACCAAGACAAAATTGACTAATGATTAAAAAAAATATAAAAATGAAAATTCTAATACTTTGTACAGGAAACAGCTGCCGAAGCCAGATGGCACACGGATTTTTAAAATCTTTCGATCCAAAGCTTGAAGTTTATTCAGCAGGAACTGAAGCTTCAGGTAAATTAAACAGGACTGCAGTTGAGGTAATGCATGAAATTGGCATTGACATCAGTCATCATACTTCAGATTCGGTTGAAAAGTATTTAGACGAGGAGTGGGATTATGTAATAACAGTTTGCGGAGGTGCTAACGAAAATTGCCCTGCTTTTTTCGGAAAAGTGAAACACAGGCTTCACATCGGATTTGATGACCCTTCGCATGCGAAAGGAACACTCGAATTTATTATGAGCGAGTTTTACCGGGTGAGGGATGAAATAAAAGAACAGTTTTTGAATTTTTATGAGAACGAATTCAAACCACAATTATGAAAGCAGAAGAAATAAAAGGGATAGTAAAAGAGAAATACGGTGCCATTGCAAAAGGAACTATTATGGCACAGCCTCAGGGATGTTGTGATGTTGATTTGTGTTGTGAAGGCGAGCAGGTCAGTATGATTGGTGATGAGTATAAAAATATACAGGGCCATTTTCAGGATGCAGATCTGGGATTAGGATGCGGAATACCAACTGAATTTGCCGGTATTAAAGAAGGTGACCATGTCCTTGATTTAGGTAGTGGGGCCGGAAACGATTGTTTTGTGGCAAGGTCGATTGTTGGTGAAAGTGGAAAAGTTACGGGACTTGATTTTACAGGAGAAATGATTGTAAAAGCCAGGGAGAACAATAAAAAGCTTGGGTTTAAAAATGTGGATTTTGTTCAGGGAGATATTGAAGAAATGCCTTTGCCGGATAATAAATTTGATGTTATTCTTTCGAATTGTGTTTTGAATCTTGTTCCAAATAAAACAAAAGCTTTTTCTGAAATGTACCGTGTGTTAAAAGGTGGCGGACATTTTTGTGTTTCAGACGTTGTTACAATCGGAGAATTACCGGAAGCAATCCGAAAGGATATGGAAATGTATGTAGGATGTGTTTCAGGAGCCATCGACAAAGAAAAATATCTGGATATTATCAGTCATGCAGGATTTGAAAATATTGAGATTCATAAAGAAAAAAGAAATGATATTCCTGAAAATATTTTATTGAAATATTTAAGCCCGGAAGAAATAGCAAATTACCGGCAAACAGGAAATGGAGTTTATAATATTACGGTCTCAGCAAGTAAAAACTAATTAGAAATTATGCCTTCAAAAAAACGATTAAAGATTTTAGACAGGTATCTGACACTCTGGATTTTTCTGGCAATGTTTATCGGGGTATTTTCAGGATGGTTAAAACCTGAAATTGCAGAATTCTGGAACAGTATGTCGTCAGGGACAACCAATATTCCCATAGCAATAGGGCTGATTGTAATGATGTATCCTCCTTTGGCCAAGGTTAAATATGAGGAGTTGGGTGATGTATTTAAAAATACCAAAGTTCTTGGGCTTTCCTTATTTCAGAACTGGTTACTCGGACCGGTTTTAATGTTTGCACTGGCAATTATATTCTTCAAACTTTTTCCGGGCGAAAACAATGCAAACCTCCCATACATGTATGGAATTATTTTAATTGGTCTGGCCCGTTGTATTGCCATGGTAATCGTTTGGAACGATCTGGCAAAAGGGGATACACAATATGCAGCCGGTCTTGTTGCCTTTAATTCTATTTTTCAGGTATTGCTTTTTTCTGTTTATGCTTATTTTTTTATTGCCATATTGCCCGGTTGGTTTGGAGTACCGGTAAACGATACGGTATCTCAGATTACGATGGCTGAAATTGCCAAAACTGTATTTATTTATCTCGGAATTCCTATGATTGCCGGATTTCTCACAAGATTTGTTTTAGTAAGACTAAAAGGGAAACGTTGGTATGAAACCCGTTTTGTGCCTAAAATCAGCCCATTAACATTAATAGCATTGTTATTTACAATTGTTGTTATGTTTTCTCTAAAAGGTGAATATATTGTCAAAATTCCAAAAGATGTTGTTTTAATTGCTCTTCCATTATTGATATACTTTATCATTATGTTTTTTGCCTCGTTTTGGATGAGTAAAAAAATTGGAGCCAATTATGAACAATCGACAACGCTGGCGTTTACAGCAGCAAGCAATAATTTTGAATTGGCCATTGCGGTGGCGATTGCAATTTTTGGAATCAACTCAGGCGAAGCTTTTGCCGGGGTTATTGGTCCTTTGGTTGAAGTTCCGATAATGATTGCCCTGGTAAATGTTGCATTGTATTTTAAACGAAAATATTTTACTGTAGCCCAAACATTGTAATTCGTTAAAATGGATTTCGCGTCCCGAAAGTTCCTAATATTCGCATGTTGTTGTTGAAAAAAGCTGTAAAGCTTATTAAATAAAGACTTTACAGCTTTAGTGTTTTCA
>CAJXZG010000097.1 GCA_913063265.1 uncultured Prolixibacteraceae bacterium
AAGATAAATAAATTTGAAGTTGAAAACCGAATCGAAGAGATTTCTTCGTTAGCCGAAAAACTGGAAAAGCTTGCAGCTAAATGGAAACTACCACAGGATTTGACCATGAATATCAATCTGGTAGTTGAGGAGGCCCTTTCAAATATTATTTTTTATGCTTTTAAAGACGATAAACCGCACAAAATTCAAATCTCCATTTCGTTGGATAAACGACAAATTACAATAGTTTTTAAAGATAAAGGCTCTCCTTTTAATCCTCTTGAACAAGAAGCTCCGGATATTAACCTTCCTGCCGAAGAAAGGCCAATTGGAGGCCTTGGCATTTTTCTGATTTCACAACTTATGGATGAAATGAATTACAAAAGAGTTAATGAACAAAATGTTCTAACCCTCATAAAAAATATTTAAAATGAAATGAGTATGATTAAACTAAACACCAAAAGTAATGAATAGATTTTCAAGCGAATTACATGTCGTTGCTGGCCTTGAATGAAAAACCTGGGTGATACGAAAATTTTAGTACACAAAATTGAAATTTGATACACATGAAAATTAAAAAAGAAAAGGTTGAAGATTTTACAATTCTCAAAATTAAGGGAAGAATAGACACCTTACATTCGACCAATCTGGAAGCGGAGGTAAATAAACTTTTCGACGATGGAGAAAAAAATGTGATTCTAAATTGTGCAGAAATGAATTACATAAGTAGTTCGGGTTTACGCGTATTTTTGATTGCGCAAAAACGGGCACTGGCAAATCAAGGAAAACTATTCCTGTGTAACATGCAAGCACCCATTCAGGAAATATTCAGGATATCGGGATTTGCAAATTTATTCCAGATTGTTGAGACCCAGAAAGACGCACTCGAAAAAAAGTAACACAACCAATTACCCGGTTACCGTTTTTACAACAGATAAACAGCTACCAATAAAACTATGAAACGAGCATGCTCAAATATTAAAAGACAGGAGAGTGACTGCCCTGCGAGTTACATGAGTCAACATAAAAACAAACAATTATAGACGAATGAATTTTACCATTTTACCTTTTCTGTTAAGTCTGGCCCTTTCGCAACGTTTGTACAAATTTTCAAAAAACAATCAGTTAAACCAATGGGTTAAACCACTCAACTATGCCAGGTATTTTACCGGCTTTCTTTTGGTTGTAGAAATCATTCTTTCAGCATCTAATACCATCCGTTGGTTTTGGCACTTGTTTCTTATAGGGCTTCTGCTTTTTGCAAATCAACAAAAAGAAATGCGTCCGCTGAGAATGTTTTTACTGGCTTTTGCACCTTATGCAGCAGTAGCGCTTCTAAGCGATTTAGCCGAAATTATTCTGAATGATTTTTACGTTCAGTGGAATAATTACTTTAAAAATGCAGGATTATTATCAATAATCTGGTTATTAGCAATTCTATTTAGCCAGCACCGGCAGTATAAAGCCGCTGAAAAAGAACGAATAAAACGACAGCAGGAAGACGAAATTAACCGCGCAATTGCAGCGCGAAAAGTTGAACTGGAAGGGTTGGTAGAAGAACGAACGGCAGAACTTAAAAATCAAAAGGAAGAACTGGAGCATGCTTTACACGAATTGAAGGCAACCCAAAACCAATTAATTCAATCTGAGAAAATGGCCTCGTTGGGTGAATTAACCGCAGGTATTGCTCACGAAATACAAAATCCACTCAACTTTGTCAACAATTTTTCAGAAATCAACAGCGAATTAATTGACGAATTAAAAGAGGAACTGGAAAAGGGGGACAAAGAATCGGTTGCTGAAATTGCCAATGATATTAAAGGTAACGAGCAAAAAATAATGCAACACGGAAAACGTGCAGAATCTATCGTAAAAGGAATGTTATTGCACAGTCGGGGAAAAAGCGGAGAAAAAGAACTTACCGATATCAATGCACTATGCGATGAATATCTACGACTTTCGTATCACGGTTTTCGTGCAAAAGACAAATCGTTTAATGCAAGTTTCGAACTTGAAACAGAAGAAAACCTTCCAAAAATCAAAGTCGTTCCCCAGGAAATCGGACGAGTTTTGCTTAACCTTATTAACAATGCGTTTTATGCCGTAAATGAAAAACAGAAATCTGGCATTAGCGATTACAAACCCAGAGTTGTTGTACATACTGAACAAAAAAATAATAAGATTGAGATTAAAGTTCAGGATAACGGAAACGGAATCCCCAGATCATTAAAAGACAAAATTTTTCAACCCTTTTTTACAACAAAATCTACCGGTCAGGGAACCGGACTGGGATTAAGTATTAGTTACGACATTATTGCCAATGGCCACAATGGTGATATTCGTGTTGAATCGAAAGAAAAACAAGGAACAGGTTTTACAATAATTTTACCACTTGAAATATGAATATATTAGTTGTTGACGACGAAAAAGACATTCAACCCTTGTTCATGCAGAGGTTTAGAAGAGAAATTAAAAACGGGGAAATAAATTTTAAGTTTGCCTATTCGGGAGAAGAAGCCCTGGGTGCTATGCAAAACTACCTTCATGAAGCCGTGCTTATCCTGTCGGATATAAATATGCCGGGAATGAGTGGACTGGAATTGTTGGAGAGAATAAAACAAAAAAACCATACACCACCCCCGCATGTAATGATGATTACTGCCTATGGCGACAAAGAAAATTTTGAAAAGGCGATGGAACTGGGCGCCGATGATTTTTTAACCAAACCCGTTGATTTTAAGTCCCTGAAAGAGAAAATTAAAGCTTTTGGGATATGACCAAAATACTTGTTGTAGATGATGAATCAGATTTGGAAGTTCTGATAAAACAGAAGTTCAGAAAAAAAATCCGTGAAAAGGAATATGAATTCGTTTTTGCAAGCAATGGAAACCATGCCCTTGAACAACTAAACAAACATACCGACATTAACATTGTTTTGAGCGACATCAATATGCCGGAAATGGATGGCCTTACCTTATTAACAAAGCTTGCAAAAAAACAATCAATACTGAAAGCGGTAATTATTTCGGCTTATGGCGACATGGAGAATATTCGATCAGCCATGAATAAAGGAGCTTTTGATTTTATTACAAAACCAGTCGATTTTTACGATTTGGAAGTTACCCTTGAAAAAACCATAAAACAGGTCGAAGAAATCAGAAAAACCTTACAGGCAATTAAAGAAAATAACATCTTAAAAATGTATGTTGATGAGACTGTATTAAACTTTATGAATACGCCTGAATTTGAATCATCTATTTCGAATAACGAAACCATAGAAGCTACAGTTGCATTTATCGACATTTGCAATTTTACCGCCATAAGCGAAAACAAACCACCCGATGCCGTTGTAAAACTACTAAACCATTATTTCGAGATTATGGTAAATGAAATTACTGAACATGGTGGATGTATTGATAAGTTTATAGGCGATGAAATTATGGCGGTTTTTCGTGGCGAATTTCATCTCGACAGGGCAATTGAGGCAAGCCTGGCTGTAAAAAATAAAATCAGCAAACTTCCTACGGTTAATGAATTTGCTGAATTTAAACCCACTGTTTCGATTGGATTAAACTCCGGTGAAGTGGTTGCCGGAAACATTGGTTCCATTAGTTTAAAACGACTGGATTATACGGTAATTGGTGATATTGTTAACACGGCACAACGGCTTCAGGAAGCTGCCAAACCCGGTCAGATTTTAATAAGCGAACACATTTTTGAAAGGTTAAAAGAATATTTTAAATGCGAGAAAATCGGGAGGATGAATTTTAAAAATAAATCGGAATCCATTCTGGTTTTTGAAGTGTTGGAATAAATTATCTCATTTCCGGATTTCCATTCTTTTAAAAACAACAAATATCACATACCATTTTTAAAATAACACGAGTTATAAAACGAATGTATTTGTATCTAATTCTATTAGATGAAATTTGCATATTTATTTAATAGTGAATACTCTTTTATTTTGATTTATTCTAAATTAGTCATAACTTGTTGTAAGTGTTATACTAATGATTCTGGTGACTGCTGTTTAATTCCGATAACACATTCCTTTTAGAAGTATTTAAAAACCGGAGTATCAGGTATATTAAACTAAATGTTTCCTGTTTATTCCGATTCATATATAACGAAAATATTAACTAAATTCTTATATCATGAAAACTTGTGTATTAGCTGTCATCGCAATTATGCTCTGCACCGGTCTCTCTGCCGGAGAAAAAAAGGAAAGTAAAGAAAGAGAAGCAATAGTCGAAGTTATTAAAGAGTGCACAAATGCTTACAGGGCAAAAGATTTTCAACGCATCTCAGAAACATTCGTACAGGACGAAACTGCAATGAAGATTGGCGCTGCAAAAGGAGGTTATTTTGTCAGGCCGGGATGGGAAAACATTGCTGCAAACTACGAAAACAACTTTAAAAATAATCCTGCACCCATTACACGCGAATTAAAAAAAACCAACTTTATTATCAAAGTTTATAAAAAAAGTGCCTGGGCGATGCATAACGAAATACAACCGACATCACACGGTGACACCTCTAAACAGATTATTGTTCATTTTCTCGAAAAACATAATGGAGCCTGGAAAATTGTTTATATGTCACAAATTTTTGTTTCGTCGTATGACAATGAAAACTAAAAAAGTTGATTCAGGACTAATAAAATAACATATGGAAAAGATTTATTTAATAGCAAGGTTTGCTGTACAGAATGGAAAAACAGCAGAATTTAAACGCATTGCAGAGCAATGTATTGAAGCAGTAATAAAGTATGAACTTGGAAAAACATGTTATCAGTATGACTGGTTTTTTAGTGATGATGATAAAGAATGTCATGTAATAGAAGCTTATTCAAATTCTAATGCTGTTATGGCACACATGGGCAATGTGGGCGAATTACTTGGACAACTGGCTCAATTTTCATCATTAAGTGGAGAAATTTACGGAAGTATATCTGATGAATTAAAAGCAGCACTTCAGGGTGCAGACATTAAAGTATTTAATTCTTTTAAAGGAGCTTGATTTTATGACCCTTCAAAATAAAATCAAGATATCAATCTCAAAATCCATCAGTTAGAATATATTCAATGAATCAATCCGCTCTGGCAATTTTTATTCCACTGTATATGGTAATTACAATTGCCATTGGTTTTTGGGCTTCAAAAAGAATAAAGACATCAACCGATTTTACACTTGCCGGAAGAAGTTTATCTACCTCAATTGTTGGAGTGACGATTTTTGCCACATGGTTTGGAGCCAGTCAGATAATGGGAAATCCGGCACATTTTATTGAAAGAGGATTTGCGGCCTTTGCAACCAACATTTTTTCGGGTACGCTTTGTCTTGTTTTTATAGGTTTTTTCTATGCAAAAAAACTATATCGAATGAACATTGCTACGGTAGGTGATTTTATTCGAATACGTTTCAACAAAAAGCTGGATTTAGCAATTTCCATAATATTAGTGTTTACCTATTTTCCATGGATAGCCTCTCAGTTTGTTGCACTTGCTTTACTTTTTCAGGCTGTTTTTGGATTATCCGTTCGAAATGGAATTTTATTAAGTGCTACTATTGTTGTAATCTATACTTATGTTGGTGGTATGTGGGCTGTATCCTATACCGATATGCTTCAAAGTATTCTTATTTTGGTAGGTTTAATTATTCTTTTGGTAAATGTTTTGGATCAAACCGGTGGTGTAACTCCCTTGTTTACAGATAAACCTAAAGAGTTTTTTAGCATATTTCCAAAACAAGGTTTAGACAATTGGTCGGAGTACATTGCAATTTGGCTGGCATTTTTTATTGGTGCCACGCCGGTACAGGAAATCTATCAGCGGGCATTTTCAGCAAAATCGGAAAAAGCAGCGATGAACGGAATTTATTTAAGTGGTTTCCTGTTATTAGTTATTCCTTCTATCCCATTATTAATAGGATTGGGTGCAGTTAAACTACACCCTGAATTAATGAATGTTGATGGTGGTCAAAGTATTATTCCGGCTATGGTAACTGCCTATTCGGGAATTGCTGTACAGGTACTTTTTTATGGCGCACTAATATCCTCTATTTTAAGTACATCAAGTGGGGCAATGCTCGCTCCTGCAACCGTTATAGGTGAGAATTTACTTAAACCTTATCTTCCCGGAATATCTGACAAGAAACTTCTGCTTTGGACTCGAATCAGTGTGGTTGCTGTGGCATTGATATCTTGTGTTTTTGCATTTAATGATACTGATATTGTTGGACTTGTGGTTGCCTCACTTAGTTTGGTGCTCGTTTGCATTTTCGCCCCGTTCACATTTGGTTTTTTTTGGAAAAAAGCTTCTGTATTTGGTGCATGGATGGCGATAATTGTGGGTGGAATCACCTGGCTGATTTGTTATTTATTGGACACCCGGATAGATCCCACAATTTACGGTACTCCTGCAAGTTGTATTGCAATGGTTATAGGAAGTTTGATAAAACCTGATAAAACAGAGGGTAAAATTGCATTTGCAAAAATGAGAGTAAAAAACTAATTCTCAAAATCATCAATAATGAAACGTTAAAAAAATATAATATGAATTACACTATTAAAATCATTCAAATTTCGCTAATAATATTTTCGTTTGTCTTTTTCTTTTCATGCAAACGGAACGAGGAAGAAAAAATTATCAATGACGTTGCTATAGCTGATGAAACCCAATCATCAGATTGGCTGGCATACGGGCGAACCCATAACGAAAGAAGATTTGCTCCGATCGAGGACATTTCGGTTGACAATGTTGCTAATTTAAAAGTAGACTGGTTTTTGGATCTTCCAAATGATGTTGGATTGGTTTCCACTCCTCTTGTAGTAGATGGAGTACTTTATTTTACAGGAACCATGAATATTATCAGAGCCGTAAATGCAGTAAGCGGTGAATTAATCTGGGAGTTTGATCCTGAAGTTGGAAAAGTTTTAAAAAATAAAAGACAGGTTGGCTGGATACATAACAGGGGAATTACTTTTTATAAAGATAAAATATTTGCTGCTACATGGGATGGACGTTTAATTAGCCTAAATGCTCAATCAGGAGAAAAAATATGGGAAGTGGAAACTTTTTCGCCGGAACGAGCCCTTTACATAACCGGTGCTCCAAAGGCATTCAATGGAAAAGTATTGATAGGAAACGGAGGTACGGAAAATGGACCAACCAGGGGTTGGGTAACGGCTTACGACACCGAAACCGGAGAAGAAGCCTGGAAATTTTATGTTGTCCCGGGTAATCCTGCAGATGGTTTTGAAAATAAGGCCATGGAAATGGCAGCAAAAACCTGGACAGGAGAATGGTGGAAACATGGAGGAGGCGGAAATGCATGGCATGGTTTTACTTATGATGAAGAACTTGATGTCCTCTATATAGGAACAGGAAATGGCTCCCCCTGGAATCGCGAAATCAGAAGCCCGGGAGGAGGTGATAATCTTTTCCTATGTTCTATTGTCGCTCTCAATCCTAATACAGGTGAATATTTATGGCATTATCAAACAACACCGGGGGAAAGCTGGGATTTTAATTCCAATATGGATATAATTCTGGCTGACCTGAAAATTAATGGCAAAAATATTAAGGCAATTTTACATGCTCCAAAAAATGGATTCTTTTATGTAATTAACCGGGAAACAGGAAAATTGGTATCCGCAGAACCCTTTGTTGAAACAAGCTGGGCATCGCACATCGATTTAACAACAGGAAAACCTGTTGAAATAGAAGGGGCCAGATATATTGATAAACCATACACTATTACTCCCGGTCCGTGGGGTGCTCATTCCTGGCAATCCATGTCTTACAGCCCACAAACCGGGTTGGCATACATCCCTACCCTGCACTCAGCGGTTAAATTTTCTCAGAATGGAATTGATACCAAATCATGGCAGAGTATCGAGTTTATTGGTGGTATTGGTGTTAACATGATGGCTCCGGATAGCAGTCCAAGACAGTATCCAGCTTCATTGCAAGCCTGGAATCCTGTGACACAAAAACTGGCATGGACGGTTAAACAGGACAATTTCTGGAATGCCGGAACATTAACTACCGCTGGCAACCTGGTATTTCAGGGGCGTGCAGATGGAAAGTTTATAGCTTACAATGCAACAAGTGGAGAAACTTTGTGGACTTTTGATATGGGCCTGGGAATCTCTGCTCCACCAATTACATACAAAATTAATGGACGTCAGTATGTTTCAATTTTAGTTGGATGGGGTGGCGGATATGCACGCGGTGGATTGGGAGCCCATCAGTTGGGATGGTCTTATAAAAAACATACCAGAAGGTTGGTAACATTTTCTTTGGAAGGAACTGTAGAATTACCAAAACAGTCTCCGCCATTTTTCCCAAAACCAATTGTGCCCGAAGATTTTATAATTGATGAAGAACTGGCAGCGCAGGGAGGAATATTATATGGTGCATGTTTTAATTGTCACGGTGGCGGTTTGTTCTCCGGAGGAATGGCACCCGACCTGCGTTCCTCCGCAGTTGTCTTAAACCTGCAAAGTTTTAAGGCCGTTCTTAACGATGGGGCTTTTACCGAAAGGGGAATGCCCAAATTTGCAGAATTATCGGATTTGCAAATAGAAGCTTTAATGCATTTTATCAGAAAAACAGCTTTGGAAACAATGCCTGTTTATGAGAAATTGATAAGCAATATGAATGCTAACTATGATGCAGCAAAAACAAGTCATTGACATAATCAAAATTATAATATGGAAAGAAGAGAAGCCATTAAAAGAACCATCGTATTTGCCGGAATTACGGTTTCCGGTTCAGCAGCATTCACTTTACTGGAAGGTTGCCAGTCGAAAAGTGACCCAAGTTGGCAACCCGTTTTTTTTACAAAACAAGAGTCAGTTTTGGTATCTTCAATATGCAATATTATCATCCCAAAAACAGAAACACCGGGAGCAATTGAACTTCGTTTACACGAATTTGTGGATATAATGTTAAACGACTGTATCACTGATGCAGAAAAGATTTTTAGAAAACCGCTGAATGATTTTTCAGAAGATATTCTTAAACTATATTCAAAACCATTTGAAAAATGCAGCCCATCAGAAAAGCATCAGATTGTCAGCGACCTCGAAGAAAAATCCAATCCCGAAACGGATAAGGAACAGAAATTTCAGTTTTATATCATTTTAAGAGATGTTATCAGGTTTGGGTATTTATCCTCCGAGTATGTAATGAATAATTTGCTCGACTATCAACCTATTCCCATCGAATTTAAAGGATGTATTGATGTCAATAATACTGCCAGACTTTCAGTGAGTAATTAATCAGAGAATAATGCAAAAACAAAACGAATACGATGCAATAGTTGTAGGCTCTGGAATAACCGGAGGCTGGGCGGCAAAAGAGTTATGTGAAAAGGGACTTAAAACGCTGGTTCTTGAGCGTGGCAGAAAGCTTGAACACATTGTGGATTATACTACGGCAAACACTCCTCCATGGGAATTTAAACACCGGGGAGTTGCAACACATGATGACAGAGACAAATTTCCTGTTCAATCGCGGGTTTACCAGTTTAATGAAGGAACAAAACACCTCTGGATTAACGATAAGGAAAATCCTTATACAGTTCCGGACGGTCAATCTTTTAACTGGTTTCGGGGAGACCATGTAGGAGGCAAATCAATTATGTGGGGCAGGCATGTTTACCGTTGGAGTGAACTCGATTTTGAAGCCAACCTTATGGACGGGCACGGTGTCGACTGGCCGGTACGATATAAAGACATCGCTCCATGGTATGATTATGTTGAACGTTTTATAGGTGTTAGCGGACAAAAGGAAGGTTTTCCGCAAATACCGGACGGACAATTCCTGCCACCATTTGAAATGACTTGTCTCGAGAAACACGTCAGAGCAAGTATTGAAAAAAACTGGCTCGACAGAAGTATGACCATTGGCAGAATTACCAATTTAACTCAGAATCATAATGGAAGAAATCGTTGTTTAAGCAGAAATTTATGTGCCCGGGGCTGTCCATATGGTGCTTATTTTAGTTCGCAAAGTAGTACATTGCCGGCTGCAACAGCAACCGGTAATCTAACCCTTCGACCAAACTCAATGGTTGAATCTGTTTTATACGATTCAAAAAATGATCGGGCCTCTGGTGTAAGAGTTATCGATTCTGAAACAAAAGAAATTACAGAATTTAAAGCAAGGGTTATTTTCCTTTGTGCAGGAACGCTTGCATCAACACAAATCATGCTGAATTCCGCCAACACAAGATTTAGCAACGGACTGGCCAACAGCAGTGGCGAACTGGGTCACAACCTAATGGATCATCATGGAAATGCCGGAGCCACCGGAGAGTTTGAACTTTTTAAAAACAAGTACCACTCCCCGGGTGGACCTCAATCTACTTATATTCCAAGATTCACAAACATTAAAGACAAACACCCCGATTTTATCAGGGGTTATGCATACCAGGCAATGGGAAGAAGAGATGGATGGAACCCCGGAAACAATGAACCGGCTTTTGGAAAAGAATACAAGGATTCTTTAATAAAACCAGGAAAGTGGCGATTTACCATGTTTAGTTTTGGAGAAACACTTCCCAATCATAAAAACCATGTTAAATTAAATAAAGAAAAAACCAACAAATTTGGATTGCCTGTACTTCATATCGATATGAAATACCGTGAAAATGAAATCAATATGCGCAAGGATTACCTGGCAAGTGCAAGAGAAATCATTGAAGCTGCCGGGGGAAAAAATATACATACAATAGATTACGGAATGGTTCCCGGCGCTGTTATTCACGAAATGGGCACCGCCCGCATGGGCCGTGATCCGAAAACATCGGTATTAAATAAATGGAACCAGTGCCACGACATTAAAAATCTGTTTATTACCGATGGTTCTTTTATGGCCTCATCGGCCTGTCAGAATCCTTCGCTTACCTATATGGCTTTTACTGCACGGGCAGTGGAATATTGTGTTTCTGAAATGAAAAAAGGAAATCTTAAATAAAGAATTATGCTCAGATTCTTTAGTAATATAAGAATGAAACTTGCCGCCGAAAACAAGGTTGGAAAATACCTGCGTTATGCAATTGGTGAAATTTTGTTGGTGGTGATTGGAATTCTAATTGCCTTACAAATAAATAACTGGAACCAGGAAAGAATAGCAAGAAATGAGGAGCAAAATATTTTAAATAACCTTCATGCCGAATTTTTGTTGAACAGTAATATTTTAAAAGATAATATTACAACCAATGAGAAATGTTATAACACCGGTATCTTTATAATGCATTTAATTGGAAAAGACCGGGAGTCAATTTCAACAAACAATACAGACAGCCTGATATATTACTCCATCGAATACAGCAAATTCTCACCATCAGAAAATGTTCTGGCCGACTTACTTCAATCCGGCAGGTTACAATTAATCAGTAACGATAAATTACGTGAAACCCTTTACAAATGGTCGCAGGAGATTAAACATGCAGAAGACGATTATAAAGGAGTGGATGATAAAATCAGATTATCGCTGCTTCCCTATTTGTCAAAAAACTATCCGTTAAAAGATGTGGATGCTTACGGTCCTTTAAACTGGCAAGAAAAATCACGATTGGAAATCGACAAACTTCAAATATTTTATGATATGGAATATGAAAATATTATGGATGATTTACTGTATAAGTTAAACTGGTATAACGATGTAACGCACAGGTTGGAAAAAATTATCGATACCATTTTGGAAGAAACAAAAACTTAATTATGCTACGGTTCTTTAGTAAAATAAGAATGAAACTTGCCGCTCAAAACAAGGTTGGAAAATACATGCGATACGCCATTGGCGAAATTGTTTTGGTTGTGATTGGGATATTGATTGCCATTCAGGTAAATAACTGGAACCAATCACGGATTCTAAAAAAACAAGAGAAAATTTTGCTTGCTGAGATACATGCCGAATTTAAATACAATAAAACTGAACTGGAAAGCAATCTGGCCGCATATTCAAAAGCCTACAGCAGTTTAAAGGAAATAAAGGAGCTTTTTCCAATCGAATTGCAAACCGTAAATATTGATAGTTTTGCTATCCTTTTAAATCAAACCATCTTTCGTGGAAACTACGACTATTCAAATACTACATTGCAAAAATTAAAAATGGCAAGTTCCTATGATATTATTTCAAATTTAGAATTAAGAAATCTACTGCTTGAGTGGGAATTAGTTTTGGCCGATTACATGGAAAGAGAAAAAAGTACCCTTTATCATCTTGAACAAGTGTATGAGCCCATTCTCGGTAACCATTTCACACGACCTTTTAGCTATGGTTTAAAAGATCCAAGGGCCAACCTGGAATTTATTACTACCATTGAATTTGAGAGCTTAATTGATATTCGCAGACGAAGAATTGGCAATTTGTTTTCGGCCGTTCAAAGAAGAATTTTAAAACATAAAATCTTTGAAGTAATGGACCGCATAATTGAACTTTCAGGTGAAGATTTAAATGAAACGAACAAGAAAACAACAATAAGTGACAAATAATTAATTGATATGCTTCGATTTTTCTCAAAAATACGAATGAAACTTGCTGCTGAAAACAAGCCAGTGAAATATATGCGATATGCCATTGGTGAGATTGTGCTTGTGGTAATCGGAATTGTAATTGCCTTGCAAATCAATAATTGGAATGAAAACAGAAAAGAGGCAATTTTTGAAAAAAAAGTATTGAAGGAAATTCAATCTTCCCTCCGGGATAATATCAATTTTCTAAACAGAGGAATCCGACGAAATAATGCGGCTATCTATTCGTGCCGGATTATCTTAAACCATTTCGAAAAAAACCTTCCCTATCACGATTCGCTGGATTATCATTTTTCTGTCTCACTGGAATGGTTCCGCCCTTCAATGAATAATCCTGCATACGAAGGATTAAAATCTTATGGATTACATGTAATTAAAAATGATACGATTCGGGAAAAACTGGCTGATATTTACGAATGGGAATATATGGAAATTTTGAATGAACGTCAGGATGAATACTTTTTTGGAACCATAGCTCCAATTTTAACAGAACTTTTTGAGTCGTACAAAGTCAGAGGACCTATGAAACCTTATAATTATACAAAACTGAAAGACTCAAAAAAATATCAACATATTTTAAGAACACTGATATCCAACCGGGAACATCAAAATGTATACTGGAACATCATTATAAATTCAAGACAGGAGCTGGTGAATTTAATTGATGAAGAATTGACTAAATAAGTTACTCAATTCTGTTTTTACTGTGAAATAAGAATTACACCGATTTCTCAAAACCGTTTCCGCTTTGTTTTGTTTAAATCCATAATAATAAAATCGATACTTTAATGAAAATATTGATAGCAGGTGGAAACGGAACAATTGGGAAAGCTGTCAGCAACAGGCTGAAACAAAAACATGAAGTGATTATTGCCGGAAGAACAAGTGGAGATGTAACGGTGGACATCACTGATATTGAATCCATAAAATCCATGTTTGAAAAAACAGGAAAGGTAGACGCCGTTGTTTCGTGCGCTGGAGCAGCAAAATGGGCTGCTTTTGGCGAAATGACTGAAGAAGATTTTTATGTTGGGATAAAAAGTAAATTAATGGGACAGGTAAACCTGGTTAGAGTTGGGAAAGATTATGTTACTGAAAAGGGTTCTTTTACCTTAACCACAGGAATATTAGCTGACGACCCGGTTTATATGACCTCAAACGCAGCAATGGTAAATGGTGCCATTCATGGTTTTGTACTGGCAGTTTCACAAGAGTTGATGAATGGTCATCGAATTAATGCCGTGGCGCCCGGACTGGTTGAAGATTCGGCTGATAAATTTGGTGATTTTTTCCCCGGCCATACACCGGTTGCAATGGACAAAGTAGCAAATGGATATGTGCGGAGTGTTGAGGGCAAACGAACCGGAGAGATTATCCGGATTTACTAAACAATCTGTCCTCCTGTATCCGCAAATAGTTTAGTCGTGAAATTTTTAAGCAGCTAAAAAATTAAAGCATTATTTGATTCTGTGGTTGTAGGGCGTCCCAGTGTTCTTTTAATCTCATTCCAAAGGAAGCGAAGGTATAATTGTTAAATTTTCCTGCCGGAAGCCTTCCTTTTTGGCTTGAACAAAAAATGAAGCAAAAAATTCAAGGCTCGATAAAAAGATGCCAACGAACGAGGTAAGGTTCAATCGTAAAACTAACATATTAGCTCGCCCGCAGTCCGCCTACAGGAAAATGCGTTAAGAAATTTAGGGAAAGTAGCGATTAAAAAAGAAAATTTGTTTGACCCTGACCGAGGGAAATGAGCGTCAGGGGAGTTTATTTTCATTCAGCGGAATTCACTAAATTTTAGCAATTTTCATGTAAGCGGCGGCATTTTTTGCCTACTTTTTTTTGCTGAAGAAAAAAAGTAGGTCGCAGCTAAGCGAGAAAAATCCAATCAAAAAACACTCTTTATATCGAATTTATAAAAACTTCAATGTAATCTAAAATGTTGGTGTCCCATCTCGGAAAACAGGAAAAGAAGTGGAGAGATTATCAAGATTTATTGAAAATAGGTCTAAACAAAAACAGCCTGAGAAATTTAAATTTCTCAGGCTGTTTTCTTAAAAGTAAAACCTTCTATTGAACACTCAAATAAACATCGTGTTTTGCAAACACCTTCTCAAGCTCATTTTCGTATTCTTTCTTTTTTGCTTCGCGTGTAAGCATGTTGAGTTGTTTAATCATATCAATGGTTCTGTATTCCATTTCAAGTTTACTCTGTAAATTTTTTCTTTTCTTTTTCGACAATCTTACCTTTTTCTCCTTCGCATCTTTTAACTTTTTTTCAATGGTTTCACAAGTCTCAATGCGACTTTTAATTAATTGATTTTCTTTTTTATCAATCTCTAAGATTGCCATCTCTAACTTTTGCTCCAGGTTTTGTAATTCTTTCCGAACATCATCAACATTATTTGAGGGTTCTTCTGCCATAGCAGACACAAGCCCAACTAAAACAAATATCCCGGCTAAAATCATCTTCTTGAATTCAATCCCAACAAATTTCTGACCCAAAACCCTAACTTTCTGCATATTACAATTATATAATTTTATATATGCACAAATATAGATATTTAAATCTTTTATTATTTAGAATCTATGATTCTGTAACACATTCTTAACATTTTAGAAATATAAATAATTTTGTATCCGCACCTTGAATTAAGATCTAAAGATTTTTATCCTATCTTTAATGACCAATAAAAACCTTAAAATCAATGGGCAATTCACACACTAAATATTCGATTTCCAAATATTTTCCGGTTTATAACACTTATTTAAAAACTTTTTCCCTTTTCATTATTCTTTTTACAATTGGAATAAACGGAATTGCACAGGAAAAACTGGTTTACGGCCGCGTATTTGCTTTTAAGGAACTAAAGTTGAATAATATAGAGATAAGTGCAAAAAAGGCAAAAACTACAGTTACAACTGATTCCCTGGGCAGGTTTAAAATAAATTGTAAAACAAATGACAAACTGGAATTTACCGGAAACGGGTTTAATAAATTAAGCTACAAATTAGATCCCGTACAAACCGGAATTTTAAACTTCAAAATGATTTTTAAAGGGGGAGAAAAGAATTTTAACCTTGCTGTTGAAAGTGGACACGTTTCAAAAGAGAATTTGGAATTCAGTATAAAAAACCACCCGCATCTAAATTATGAATATTTCACCTATGCCAATATTTACGAAGCAATTGATAAAATATGGGCCAGTGATTTACATGTAAGAGTCAGAGGCAGATCTGTTTTTGTGCGCAAAGAAAAAACAACATTTTCGTCTACTCCGGCAATATTTATAGTTAATGGAAAACTCGATTTGGATGTTTCTGATATTCTAACCAGCAACATTGAATCCATTGAAATTATTCCTGATGGTTCTGATCAATTTGGACCAAATGCTTCACATGGGGTTGTTTTTGTAAAAACAATAAAATAAGTCACCAGGCTTATAATCTTTGCTTCCTAAGTTTCATATCGTAATATTTGATTCGCTGATTTGACCATCTGTTTCTACTGGTTTGGATAAATATAATACCAAAAAACACAGGAACACAGAAACCTAACATAATATACTAACTTCCAGACAAATGCAAACAACTCATTAATAAGACTTATTTGTATTATTTTTAGGTTTTTCTTAACTTGATCTATAAATAAATCAGAATAAAAAAAATAATCATGTTAACAATTAATGCGTATGCGGCACACGAAGCCGGTGGAAAACTAAGTCCGTTTAAATATGAATTACCGGATCTGGGAAGCGAACAGGTAGATATAAAAGTTCATTACTGCGGAATTTGCCACTCCGATTTGAGTATGTTAAAAAATGAATGGGGAATGACCACCTTTCCCATGGTACCGGGTCATGAAGTAATTGGAGAAATTGTAGCGGTAGGTAATGAAGTAAAAAATCTTAAACCCAAAGATTTGGTTGGGCTGGGATGGAGTTCTTCCTCATGTATGCATTGCAGTCAGTGTATGACCGGTAATCACCACATGTGTGAATCTGCAGAGGGCACAATTGTTGGCCGTCATGGCGGTTTTGCAGATTATGTCCGTTGTCACTGGTCGTCGGCAATTTTATTGCCTGAAGGTATCGACACACAAAAAGCCGGGCCATTGCTTTGCGGCGGAATTACGGTTTTTAATCCAATTATTTTAGCAGGTGTAAAACCTACCGATAAAGTTGGGGTAATTGGAATCGGTGGCCTCGGTCACATGGCTTTGAAATTTCTGAATAAATGGGGATGCGAAGTGATTGCTTTTAGTTCAAATCCAGACAAAAAAGAGCAAATACTAAAAATGGGAGCCACCAAAGTAATCAACTCAACCAAACCAGAGGAACTAGAGAGTATTGCAGGAAGCCTGAATTTTATTTTAAACACTACCAATGTTACCCTCGACTGGAATTCTTATTTGGTAGCTCTTGCTCCAAAAGGAAGGTTCCATAATGTTGGTGCAGTTTTAGAACCCATGGCAATTCCAACTTTTACTCTTTTGATGGGCGAAAAAACCGTGGGTAGCAGTCCAATCGGAAGCCCGGCAGCTATTCGAACAATGCTGGAGTTTTGTGTTCGCCATGATATTTACCCTATGGTAGAAGAATTTCCTATAGAAAAAGTAAATGAAGCTTTTGAACATTTGGATGCAGGAAAAGCACGTTACAGAATTGTTTTGAAAGTTTAGGAAAAAGATTGCTCCTAAGATAATTCACCGGGTGACTTTTCTATACAAATAATAGTCACCCGGTGAATTGTTTAAAATGGTTATCCGTATTAATACCTAAAAATGAGTTTTGATTCTGAATATCAATTCGTTTACCCTGATCCGTCAGCTGACGGAAACGAATTGATTATCCCTGCTCCCTTTACAGCCTTTGTGAAAAAAGAAAATGATATGAACTGTAAGTTTCAATTTGTAAGTTTAACCCCTCCTAACCTTCCGCCAACTGGCGGAGAGGAATTTTCCCCCTTGGGGGGAATTAAAGGGGGTCATTACTCGATGTCGCTTTCAAATCGTAAGTTCTATTTCCAATTAAAATTCATTTTCATACAGCCTGTTTAGGGCTGAGGTATTCAGGGAGAATTAATTGGTGGACTCGACAGATAACCGGATAATCGTTAATATAAAATAGAGTCACCTCATAATACTTTAACAGAATTATAAATTTAACTATATGGACTGGAAAGAACAAAACAACAAACTGGTAAAAGAATACGTATTTTTAAATTTTATTAAGGCTATCGAATTTGTAAATAAAATAGTTCCTCTGGCAGAAAAGGCCGATCATCACCCCGATATTTTAATCCACTCTTACAAAAAAGTCAGGATTGAACTTTTTACCCATTCCAAAAGAAAGATTACAAAAAAGGATTTTGATCTGGCCAGGGAAATAGACAAATTATAATTCTATTTCTTTGGTGTTGGACTTTTATATTCAAATTCCAGGGGGAGTAAATCCCCTACCCTTTGTTTACTCATTGATCCACCCCAACTTAATTGTTCAGGGTTGTAATAACCATCTTCAAAAATTTCCACAATTCCTGATTTGACCACCATTAATGAATTTTGCACATTTCCCAGATATACTATTTTAACGGTATCAACTCCAAAAATGTCCCTTCTGTTTTCAGATTCAAAAATTAAATTTTTTACCGACAAATATTCATTCTGAGGGGTATATAATTGAAAGATGTTTTCAAATCTTTGTAAATAAATATTATTCACTTCACTTTTAGGAATCAAAGATGATTTTAGTAAATCATCACTAATTGATTCTGAAAGTGTTGTTTGATCATAGGCGTAATAATTATACAAGTCACGAATAACCTGCAAATCGTACAAAGTATCATTCTGAACCAAATTATAGGCATATAAAAAACGGGTAAAATGCATTCTTGAGCCCAGGTAAGTTTCCCGCCGTTGTTTTTCAACTTTTTCTTTTCGTCGATTTTTTTTAAAAATGTGTTCTTCAAATTTGCTGTACCCACCAAATTGTAATCCGTTATTCGATTTTCTGAAATATTCGAGCAAATAGTGAATGGTGTAACCCAAAAGTTTGTTTTCTATAATAATGGGATTTTGCGAATTGGCATGTAAGATTTCGTTTTCAGAATTATAATATAGGTAGATATCGTCTTCGTTTTTTATTTTGCAGGATTGCGCATTAAACGAAGTTCCTAAAAACTCCTCCCTAAAAACTTGTAGCATTTTTTGACGAGGCCAGCCACTTCCCTCTGATTTTACATACACTTCTTTAATATCCGTTACCTTCGTTTCCAACTGGATTACCGGTTCTGACTCCAATTCTTTTAAAGAATAAACTTTTGTGGTGTATCCAACAAAACTAATTACTACCGGGGCAGAAAT
>CAJXZG010000098.1 GCA_913063265.1 uncultured Prolixibacteraceae bacterium
CCGCATCGGCACCGGATCTCCACCTTTGGTGTCGCCTAAAAACCCGATTACGTTAGGAAAATTCCTTAGTGTGTGTGCAACTTCACCCACTAACGCAGCTTCGATTAAAACATAACCTGGAAAAAAGTTTCGTTCTTTACTCACCTTTTTCCCATTACGGATTTGGTAAACTTTCTCTGTTGGTATAAGAACCTGGTCTACAAAACCTTTTAAATCTCCGTTTGCGATTTCGTTCTCGATATATTCTTTAACCTTTTTCTCTTTTCCGCCTATTGCACGCAGAACATACCATTTTTTACTATTTTCGCTCATCTTGATCTAAGATTTCGTATTAATAAAATAAACCATAAATAAATTCCATTATGTTCCTGAATGACAGGTCCATAGCGAAAATTACAAGTGATATTATTAAGGAAGCAACCATTACAACCAATGCGCTACTTTGTAGCTCTTTCCAGGTCGGCCATGTTACCTTATGAATAAGCTCTTCAAAAGCCTCCTGGAAATACAATTTTATTTTCATCATAATAAATTGTTTTTGTACGGAAGGTAAGATTTGAACTTACTGTTTTACAACAACTCCCAACCTGAGTTTCATCCGTAAATAGTCCCGGGCTCAATAAGCCCAGGACATATTTTTGATATATTTTCTTATAATAATTGCTATTATAAAATTTCAGTAACCTGACCCGCACCTACTGTACGTCCACCTTCGCGGATTGCGAAACGTAAACCAACATTCAATGCTACAGGGTAAATCAAATCAACTTCTACAGTTACATTATCGCCTGGCATTACCATTTCGCGACCTTCTTCCAATTTAATTTCACCAGTTACATCAAGTGTACGGATGTAGAACTGAGGACGGTATTTATTATGGAATGGAGTGTGACGTCCACCTTCTTCTTTTTTCAATACGTAAACCTCAGCTTTAAATTTGTTATGAGGAGTAATTGTACCTGGTTTTGCAAGAATTTGTCCACGTTTGATTTCTTTCTTATCAACACCACGAAGCAATAAACCTACGTTATCACCAGCTTGTCCATCATCCAAAATTTTACGGAACATTTCAACACCTGTACATACAGTCTTACGACCTTCTGCTCCAAGACCAATCAACTGTAATTCATCGCCTGTATGAATAACACCAGTTTCAATACGACCTGTTGCAACAGTACCACGACCGGTAATAGAGAATACGTCCTCAACCGGCATCAGGAATGGTTTGTCAACATCACGTGGAGGAACAGGAATCCATGTATCACAAGCATTCATCAATTCCATTACTTTATCTTCCCATTCTGGTTCGCCATTCAATGCACCAAGTGCAGAACCTTGAATAACCGGAGTATTGTCACCGTCAAATTCGTAAAAATCGAGAAGTTCGCGAACTTCCATTTCTACTAATTCCAGAATTTCTTCATCATCAACCATATCCACTTTGTTCATGAATACAACCAATTTAGGAACGTTTACCTGACGAGCCAAAAGGATGTGCTCACGAGTTTGTGGCATAGGTCCATCTGTAGCAGCAACAACGATGATAGCACCGTCCATTTGAGCAGCACCAGTTACCATGTTTTTAACATAGTCGGCGTGTCCCGGACAGTCTACGTGTGCATAGTGACGTTTTTCAGTCTGATACTCAACGTGAGCTGTGTTAATAGTAATACCTCTTTCTTTTTCTTCAGGAGCATTATCGATTGAATCGAATGATTTAATCTCTGACAATCCTTTTTTTGCTAATACCATAGTAATAGCCGCAGTCAAAGTAGTTTTACCATGGTCAACGTGGCCGATAGTACCTATATTGAGGTGCTCCTTGTCTCTTACAAATGTTTCTTTAGCCATAATTTCAATTTTTAATTTATTATTTTATCAAATCAATGAGCCGAAGACGAGAATTGAACTCGTGACCTCATCCTTACCAAGGATGCGCTCTACCCCTGAGCTACTCCGGCATTAATACATGACGAGAAAGGAGTTTAAAGTAATTTTACTTAAAACTCCTAACTCATAAATGAGCGGGAGACGGGATTCAAACCCGCGACCCTTAGCTTGGAAGGCTAATGCTCTATCAACTGAGCTACTCCCGCATACATTATCTTTGCAAAAATGCCGCGCAAAAATACAAAATTTCTTTAAACAGCAACACAAAATCTCCTAATTCTGTTGATTAAAGTTTTTTAATTTGATTTTTTAGCTAAAAATTGTTGTGACTGAAAATCCCAACAAACCCTTGTTTTCACATCAAAATACTTCAAACTCAGCTGTTTTCTGAACGCCCCGAAATTGGGTTTGCAAATGTAAAAATATTATTTTAAAAAACTAAAAATAATCTGGCTATTTTCAGTTTTTATTTACTTTTTAATTTTTCCTTGTATTTATCTAATTGTTTACGCATTGCATCTATTGCTAAATCTGTTGCTTCCTCAAATGAGTCCCCTTGTTTTTTAGCGAACAGGTATCCGTTAGTCGGAATAGAAATTTTTAACTCAGAAACTTTGTTATTGGCCACTTCAGGTTTTAATACTTTCAGGGTTATTTCTGCATTAATAATACCATCAAAAAAAGTATCGAGTTTGCCTACTTTTTTGTTAATAAAATCCACCAGCTTTTTATCGGCTGAAAAATGCACTGAATTAATTTTTATTTCCATAATCACATTTTTTTAACCCCTTGGATGGGCTTGTTTATATATATTATGCAGTCTCTCAAAAGTTGTATGGGTATAAATTTGTGTGGCTGCAAGATTTGCATGCCCCAACAACTCTTTTACTGCATTTAAATCGGCTCCTTTATTTAATAAATGTGTAGCGTACGTATGACGCAAGACATGAGGACTTTTCTTTTCTAATGATGTAACTTTTGCAAGATTGTTCTTCACTACCCTGTAAATTAGCTTTTCATAAACCGGATTCCCTGATTCTGTTACCAGAAGTTTTTCAGGTATAAAACCCAGAGTTGAATTCCTGATTTCAATATACTGATCAAGAATTACAATCATAGGCCTTGGAAATGGAATTATCCGTTCTTTATTTCGCTTTCCTAAAACACGAATTAAAAATTCTTTTTTATCAATATCACTTTCTTTTAATGATAACAATTCAGAAAGTCGAATTCCTGTCCCGTAAAGCAAATTTATTATAAGTTTATCCCTGATTCCGGTAAAATCATCAGAAAAATAGCCGTCATCAAGTAAGTGGTGAAGGTTATTTTCTTCCACAAAATTCGGTAGTTTTTTTCTAATCTTCGGGAGAATCAGGTCAACAGCAGGATTCGTTTCAACAATTTCTTCTCTTAATAAAAACTTAAAGAAAGATTTAACCGATGTAACTTTACGATTGACAGAACGAGCAGCCATTTGTTGCTCCATAAGCTCAACTATCCAGGCCCTTACTGTTTTAGAATCTACCTTTTTAACATCAAATTCCCCGATCACTTCAGTACAATATTGTACAAACTGATCGAGGTCAATTCTATATGCTGTTACAGTATGAGAAGAGCACCTCCTCTCAAATTCTAAATAATTGAAAAACGACTCCCGATAATCCATTCACAATTTAATAAACTCAGGAATCACAAAGATCAATTAATCTTCCTGTTGTTGCAATCCCTGAACGTAAATCGCCTTTTTCTTCTCTTCCCTTCTAATAACAGAAGGTTTTGTAAATTTTTGGCGCTCGCGTAACTCTTTTATAACGCCGGTTTTTTCGAATTTTCTCTTAAACCTTTTTAGCGCTCTCTCAATGTTTTCGCCCTCTTTAACTGGTATAACTATCATTTTAAACAGTTTTATTTTAAAAATTGAGGCGCAAATTTAGAAATTATTCGATTGAAATCAAATTTAATCCAAAATAATTATAATTCCTACCCCACATATTTGATTTAATTTTATTTAACGACATGTCAAATAGGGACGTATTTTCTTAAAGGTCTCAGAATCAATCAATCCAAAAGTTTCTAGTTGATTAAGATTTTTAAATGCCCCATTTCTATTCCTGTAGTTTAAAACAGATTTTACATGTTGTTTATCCAAATACGGATTTCGTAGCAAGTCAGAATATTCTACAAAATTGATTCTTATCTTTTTTATTTGAATAGAATCCACTGTTAATTCATCTTCTATATTTTTATATGTTTCCTCGGGGAAATTATAAACCTCGAGTAACTGGGTTTTTTTGTGAAATCCACCCAGCAAATCACGATATTTGATAATTCTTTGTGCAAATACCGGTCCGACTCCCTCCAGATTTTCCAAATCTGCTTTTTCTGCACGATTTAATTCTACCATATTTTTTTTCCTGACATTATTATTTTGAATGTCAGCTTTTATTAAATCACTGATTTGAACATGATTTTTTATCTCATTATAAAAGGATGTATCAATTCCGTATATTTTAAGAAGGTCGGTTTTTTGATTAAAAACTCCTCCCTTATTTCTGTATTCGATTAAATTAGTTGATCGAAAACTATTGAATCCAAAATATGAAAGTTGTTCTTCATTGGCCAGGTTGGGATCAAAATATCCCTTTATTTTTTTTGCAATGATTTCAACTTTGTTAATTTCTTCCTCCACTCTTTCTATTCGAATAAAATCCTTCACCCTGTTATACATACTGTCGTTCATACCGTAAATTTTTTTTAAATCAGTAACTGTAAAAAACTTACCACCTGCTTTTCGATAACTTACGATATTGTTTTTGACAAATGACGGCAAATCCATTGTGTCCAGACTTTCTGTTGAAATTGAATTGGGATCAAAATAAAAAAGAGTTTTGTCTGGAAGTTCTGCAATTGTTTCCAATTCTTCAATATTATTCAAGAACCTTTCGTACTGAGCATAATCAAAGTTCGGTTTTGGTTGAATATAATTTATTATTAGCTGTGCAATAAATATTACAAGAATTAATCCCGCAAGAATTGTAATGGTATTTCTATCTCCTTTTGAGAAACTGTTGTATTTTCTCAGCCAATAATTGAAGACATCTTTCATTTGTTATGGTTTGGGCAATTTGATTAACAAAAACTTGTTCACCAAATTTATCAAATTCCATATTGTATACCAACTGATAATGAAGAAAAGAGAAAATTAAAAGAAAGAATAATCTATTTGAGATTTATTAATCCGAGACCTTGTAAAAAAACAAATGCTATAGCAAGTGGTGCAACATATTTAATTATGAACATAAAAACGGGCAGGTACAATGCCTTTAGCTTTCCTCCATTTGTTAACTCGTCTTTTGCTTTATCCCGACCAAAGAACCACGCAACAAAAATCACGATTAGTAAACCTCCTAAAGGAAGCAATATATTTGCAGTTGTAAAGTTCATTAGGCCAAAAACTGTAAATCCAAAAATTTTGAAATCGGCCATAGAACTGGTTGAAAGCACACACATTATTCCAAGTAACGATACTGAAAAAGTGGCCAAATATGTTGCTGCTTTGCGTTTCATCTTCAATTCTTCAACAAAAAATGCTACAATCACTTCAAGTACTGAAATAGTTGAAGTTAAAGCAGCAACGCCCAACAGAAGAAAAAACATAATTGAAAATATTGTTCCGCCAGGCATTTGCTGGAAAATATTGGGTAAGGTTACAAATACCAGTCCTTCTCCATAACCAGGCGTAATATCAAAGGCAAAAACTGCCGGAAAGATTGCAAGTCCCGCCATAATAGCAATAAATGTATCGGTCATTGCCACTGAAAAAGCAGTCGAACCCAAATCATCAGATTTTTGAATGTACGAGCCATAAGTTACCAAAGTTCCCATACCAATACTTAATGAAAAGAAAGCCTGACCCAATGCTTCGAGCACAGTGGATGCACCTATTTTGCTAAAATCCGGTTTAAACAAAAAGCTTATTCCTTTGGCAGCCCCCGGTAAAGTAACCGACCTGACAATTAAAATAACAAGAATAATTAGCAAAAGCGGCATTAAAATTTTAGTTGATTTTTCAATTCCGTTTTTAACCCCAGCCATGATAATAAAAGCTGTTAATCCCATAAAAACAAAAAACCAAATCAAAGGCCTTGAAGTTCCGCTTGTAAAAGAATCAAACATATTGTTCAGTTCTCCGGGTGTTTTGCCATTAAAACCACCTGTTATTGCCTGATAGATATATTCCAGAGTCCAACCGGCAACGGCTGTATAAAATGCAAGGATCATAAATGCTGCAACAACTCCCATTATTCCTATAAGATACCAGGGACGATTAGGTGCGAGTTTTCGGAATGAACCATAAACATTTTGTTGTGCACGTCTTCCAATCGTAAACTCCGAAAGCATTACCGGTATACCGATGGCAATAACAAAAGCCAGGTATAAAATAATAAATGCTGCACCACCATTTTCTCCTGCAACATAAGGAAAGCGCCAAATGTTTCCTAATCCAATAGCTGAACCTGCTGCAGCTGCAATAACTCCGAATTTTGAACCAAATGATTCACGTTTTGGTGGAAGTGCTGACATATTATAACTTTTAAATTGAAACTTTTAAATTGAATTTTTCTTTTATCCCTAACTTTTTGCGCCCCAAAAATGCAAAAAATAAACCGACAACAAAAAAATGTAACAGATAAAATATCGAGCAGTTAAAATGGATAACCTATTGCAAATGTCAAATTAAAATCACTTCCTGTAAAAGGCCTTGTTCCAATTATCCATCCTCTTTTTTCCGGCACCGACGGATCTCTCAGTTTCATCCCCAAATCCAGTCTTAATATAAAATAACTCAAATCAAATCTTAAACCCGTGCCTGTTCCAAAAGCTATCTGCCTGTAAAATTTGTTAAACTTAAATTGTGCACCCTCGCGGTTATCCTTTTCATTTATAGCCCAAATATTTCCTGCATCAAGAAAAAGAGCTCCTTCTATAAAACTTATAAGTTTGAAGCGATACTCAAGATTTGCTTCAAGTTTAATATCTGCAGTTTGGTTTGGATAAGCATCGGGTGGTGCTTTGTAGGTACCGGGTCCAAGAGATCGAACAGGCCATGCTCTTATTCCGTTTGCTCCACCGGAGAAATATTTCTTTTCAAAAGGAAGTACGTCAAAGTTGCCGTAGGGAATCCCGATTCCGAAAAATGCCCGACTGACTATCGAATTAAATTTATCTATTGCAAAACCACGGCTGTATTCAATATCAGATTTTACGTATTGAGCAAATCTTGTATTGAATACTTTATAATACTCAGCCTGAACATTACCCAGGGAATCCACAGCCTGATATTTTTCACGATTTGCTAATTCGGAGATTACCCATAACAAATTACCCGACGACTCAATATTAAATCTGACATAGGTATAATTTTTAATGGAACTTAAACGCTGATTATTATACACAAATGAATAATTCATTGCAAATATCAGGTGATCTGTAAAACTGCTTCGGATGTACAAATCTCTTATACCGTTTATAAAATCAGGGTCATAATCAAAAACGTTTATTTTATTATAATCAAGGAAATTCCATATATGTCTGACATCTTCAGTCGATTTCCAATCGTATCCTAATTTAACAGTGTTAATGGTTCTGGTATACTCAGGACGTTTCTGATAGTTAAAAGCCAGGGTTACGACAGTTTTTGGAAGAAAACGATCAAAGTTTTTCAAGTATCTCCCGGGACCAATTAATTTTGGGATCATCAAACTCGACTCCACCCCAAACTGAGTGGTATTAAAATAATTGCTGGTGCCTTCATTCAATTTTTCCAAACGCTCTATTCCTCCCAATAAACTCACTTGAAACACCTCTGCCCCATGAAACAAATTTCTGTGCATATAGGTCAGATTTCCGGCCACTCCGAAATTACCCGATGTATTGGTGCCTTCAATATCAAAAGAAGTTGACTGTTTGTTGAGTGGAGCAAGTCTTACATTACAATCCAGCAAATTTGAGTCATTTACCGACTCTACTTCTTTAAACTGAATATCTACAAAACGGAATTGCCTTAATCTGTTAAAAGCATGAAATGTATTTTCTGCTGCTGAATTATTAAATAAATCACCCTTCTTTAAACGCATAGTTCTGTTGAAAAGTGAAGGCGGATATCGTATTTGTTTATTCTGGTACAGCGTAAAATTATCCCAACGTAAGGTGTCTGAAAATACAGATATATTGTCTCTGTTACTTGTAACCGATGAATTTCCGGGCAATACTGAAATTTCAAAATTATTTAAATAGAAAGGCTGAAATATCTTTGCCGAGTCTACCTGACTATTCATTGCCGGCCTGATTAATAAATCTACCAAAACCTGTTTGTCGTATCGCGAACTGTCAGCAATAAATTTTATATCATCTTTCGAAAAATAGTAATAACCGTTGTTTCTGAATAAATCAACGATTTCCAGTTGATGTTTTTCAAGTTCTGTTAAATCAAAAGGATCGCCTTCGTTGATTGCAGTTTTTAATTCACTGTTAAAATACAGGCTATCCAGTAAGCGATCTTTTATCTGGTAATTTATGCGTTTTATGGTATATTGTTCTCCGGATGTTAATTTATAATAAATCTGGATTTTCCTTTTCTTCTCCTTTTTGACTGCATCACTTGTAACCGCAGCCCTAAAATATCCTTTACTGTGAGCATATTGTCGGATTTGATCTTCATCCCTTTTTGTTAAGTCATCATCATAAACCTGAGGCGGTTCACCAATTCTTTTGAGCCAATCATCCGTTTTCTTTTTGGAAGACAGATTATAAAGCCACAAATGAAATTTTAAAAAACCCAGAATTTTATAGTTTTCTTTCTGTTTGACCAAAGATTTGGCATTTTCTTTAATTATATCCTGGTTATCTACTTCGATTTCAACTTTACTGATAAGATATTTATCTTCGGGAACAAACTTTACGGGAGAGCAGGAAAACATAATTACTGCAATTGCGAGCATTATTATTCTGAAAATCATATGCTTTTTGAATAATCTCTTCCCAGTCAAAACCAATGTTTTATTATGTAATTTAAGTAAAGTGAATTTAGTTATAAACTTTAACTTTACACATATTTCTATTTGTCGAAAATTCTATTTTATGGTCAGTAAAAATACGATAAAACTTATTAAATCGCTTGCTCTAAAAAAAGTCAGAAACAAAGAAAAATTGTTTTTGGTAGAAGGAGACAAAAATGTTGCAGAAGTTCTTCATTCAGCAATAACAATTGAGAAATTAATTGCTACACAAAACTTTCTTGATACTCAAAAAGTTGATATAAATAAAATAGGGAAAGTTATAGAAGCAAGTCCTCAGGAAATTAAAAAAGCGAGTATTTTAAAAAATCCTCAAAATAGTATTGCTGTTTGTAAATTACCTGATTCCAAAAAACTTCCCGAAAATTTTGAATCTGATCTTTCCATTTTTCTTGACGACATTCAGGATCCCGGCAACCTGGGCACAATTATCCGAATCTGCGATTGGTTTGGAATTAACCAGCTTTTTTGTTCACTTCAAACTGCTGATGTATATAATCCCAAAGTAATTCAGGCCAGCATGGGTTCGTTTTGCAGGGTAGATATATTTTACACAACTATTGAAATTCTTACCGGGATGGCTGCAAAAAATCAGATATCACTTGCAGGTGCATTTTTAGAAGGAGAAAATATTTACGAACAAAAAATGCCTAAAAAATTGTTGTTGATTATGGGCAACGAAGGAAATGGAATAAGTTCCAGGGTGGAAAAGAAAATTGAAAAAAAATTCAAAATCCCTGCATTTAATACAAATTCAAGTTCAGCAGAATCTTTAAATGTTTCAGTAGCAACAGCGATCTTCTGTTCTGAATTTAAACGGCAAAAACATTTCCCGTTCTATTCGAAATGAAAACAGAGTGTAAAAATGTTTGACCTCAAACTTTTTATTGACTGTGCATAAAATAAACGTTGCTGTTGAGGCAAAGGTCCTAATTGATCTGTTAATCCAAAACTGAATTTGGCTTCCACTGAAAATCTGAAAAACGGGAAATAATGGTCCCAACCTCCGCCAACCTCGGCATAAAAGCCACCATTTTTTAGTTTTACAAGGTCGTCTTGTGCAGTTCTGGAAATATCCTGTCGATAAGCTCCACCAAAAATAACATAAGGCCGATCGTTATTTATACGGCGTGCTTTGTATTTTACAAGCAAGGGGAAATCTATGTAAGTTGAGCGAATTGAAAAAGTTCTATTATTTCGTTCGTAATTGTTAATATCAAAAACTTCTATATTATAAGTAAGTTTTCTTTCGCCAAACGACATTCCCGGCAAAAAGCGTAAATCAAAATCTTTGTGTAATCTCAAACTTGAAACAATTCCAACAGTAAATCCCGGAACCAATGATGCAACATCGCTTCGTACAATACTGTTTGGACCAATCTGTGGACCTTCGGGCCAGTCTTCAGAAATAAATTCGGGATTATCGCCAATGGGATTATAGCTAACTACATTAAAGTCGAGTGTACTAACCCCCAATGAAAAGCCAAAATGAATTAGTTTATCATCAAAAGTAGTGAGATAATTTACCTTTTGTTTTTGGGCCAATCCTTGAAAAACAAGCAGTGCCAATAATATTGCTGTAAAAATCTTTTTCACCTTCAAAAAGTTACTCTGTTCTTGAAAAACACAGAATTCTTTAGTTTATTGTTTAAGTCAGTCAATTTTCTGATTTATGCGCCTCATAAATTGTTGCAATTCCAAATGTTTGAGTAAAACATTTGTTATTTACAAATCCTGCGTCTGCTAAAATAGTTAAAAAATCTTCACCATCCGGAAACTCATTAACAGATTCGGGTAAATATGTATAAGCATTGCTGTTTTTTGATACCATTTTCCCTACAATTGGCAATATTCTGGTAAAATAAAACTGATAAATTTGTTTGTAAGGAGATTTTGAAGGTTTTGAAAATTCGAGCACGTAAAAAACTGCACCCGGCTTCAACACTCTTGCTATTTCAATTAATCCTTTTTTTAAGTTTTCAAAATTCCTGACTCCAAATCCCACAATTGCGGCGTCAAAATTTTCATTTTCAAAAGGTAAATTTTCCGAATCAGCATGAATCAACTCTATCCTGTCGGTAAGTTTCTTTTTTTCAACCTTTGCCCTCCCTACACTTAACATTCCTTCCGAAATATCAATTCCGACAACTTTTGCGTCTTTTATTTTTGCAGCAGCCAAAGCAAAATCTGCAGTTCCGGTAGCAACATCAAGAATATTCTCAGGATTATATGACTTTAATTTATTTATCGTTTTCTTTCTCCAGTGTTTATCTATGTTTACAGAAAGTAAATGATTCAAAAGGTCATATCGGGGAGAAATGTCATCAAACATTTCTTCTACCTGGGTTCTCTTCGATTTTTCAGATTTTTTATTGGGGAGAGCCGCCATTAAACGTTTGCTGTCATTTTATCGATATATCCCATCGATTCATCATCAATTCTGATTTCACCTTTGGTAATATGGCCCAACATAAAGAATGGCACTTTCATTTCCGTTAAGGTATCAACAAACTCATCCTCGTTCTCCGAGTTCACTTCAACCAACATTCGCCCCATAGCTTCTCCAAACAAAAATGCATCAATACGGGTTTCGGCAGCTGTAGTTATATCAAAACCTAATTCATTAGGAATTGAAGCTCTCAGAAGCGTAAAAAACAACCCGCCTTTACCAACAGGACTGGCACTTTCAATTAATTTCAATTCATTCAATTTACCAATGGCATTCTGAATCATAATTTCTGCATTTATATCAAACTCAGGAAGTGGAGAATCTGATACTTCATGGTAGAATTCAAGATATTCTGAAGAACCGATATCATCTGATGTTCTTCCTATTAAAAACAGGTTATTGCCTTTTTCCTTAAGTGAGTGTGTTGTGTTTTTATCACTTTCATTCAGAATTCCCATCATACTTATTATGATTGTAGGAGGTACGGGACCGTGTTGAGAAAAATGATCGAACCTGATTTTTTTATCAATAACCTTTAAATTGAATTTTTCAGCTGCATTTTCAAGCCCCTGTTTTGCACCTGCTGCTATAAATTGCCCACTTGGATCGCCAAAGTTAATGTGATATAAAAATGCACTAATAGCCTTAGGTTTTACACCAGAACAAATCATTTTTCTTGCAGCCCTGGAAATTAATATTTCAGTTGCTTTTTGCGGATCGCTTTGCAAATGATGGTGAAATGCATGGGTACTCATTGCAATTTTATTCCCATTCATATCAATATCAAAAACTTCGTTTTCGTCTGTTTCTGAATTACCTATCGAATCGGGAGAAATTGTTAATTTGCCAAAATCATTGAAGTAATTAATACTTGATAAATTTGGATTCACCATTAACGAAAAGATTACATCTTCCAGGTTTTCCGGTTCCGGAATAAGGTCGATAGAAAAGCTTTTTTCTTCTTGAACAACTTCACTCATAACACATAAATATTTGCAAATTTTCCGAAAGCAAAGTTAATTAAGTAGTGCATTATTCCATAAGATTTGATGTTTTTTTTAAATTCGGGAAAAATTCAAAAACAGTTAATGAAACTAGCTTTGTCATTTTTCAATGACTAAGAAAAGCATACTACAAAATCAATGAATCGATACTAAAACAAATTTTATCGGAATGAAACCAATCGCATTAATAACCGGAGCCACTTCCGGAATTGGAAAAGCAACAGCCATTCTTTTGGCAAAAAACAATTACAAGCTCATATTAACAGGAAGAAGGAAAGAAAGGTTAATCGATTTACAGGAAAGAATAAAATCGGAATCAGATGCTGATGTATTTATTCTGAATTTTGACATCAGAATAAAAAAAGATACCGAAAGGGCAATTGAAGGATTACCTGAAAATTGGAAAGATATTGACGTATTAGTAAATAATGCCGGATTAGCAGCAGGATTTAGTCCAATTCAGGAGGGAGATATTAATGATTGGGAAAGTATGATAGATACTAATGTTAAAGGATTATTATACATCTCAAGGATAATTTCTCCAATGATGATAAAAAAAGGAAGTGGGCACATTATAAATATTTCTTCAATTGCCGGAATAGAAACATATCCAAACGGAAATGTTTATTGCGCCAGCAAACATGCAGTGCAATCCTTAACAAAAGGAATGCGTCTTGATTTATTGAAATATGGAATAAAAGTAAGTTCAATATGTCCGGGAGCTGTGGAAACTGAATTTTCAGTCGTACGTTTTAAGGGCGACAGGAACAAGGCAAAGCAGGTTTATAACGGCTTTACACCTTTAATGGCAGAAGATGTTGCAGAAACAGTTTTATTTGCTGTAACACGGCCTAAACATGTAAATATCGATGATTTATTAATTATGCCGACCGCTCAAGCATTCTCCCGTGATTTTAATCGTGAATAAATCGTTTGATTTTAATAGATTTGTAGTTCAATTAAAACAGAATGCCTGAAGCAATTATTATCACTCCCGTAAAAGACTCGATACAAACGACAGGTTTGACAATTGAAGCTATTTCAAAAGCCAAAGGAGATTTTGAATATTATGTGTTTAATGATTTTAGTCAACCGGAAACAAAAAGATTTTTAGAGGGTGAAAAAGAAAAACATGGTTTTCAATTGGTACATCTTGAAGAAATCACAAATACACCTTCACCCAATTATAAACTGGTACTTGAAATTTCGCAATCTATCGCTTTGAAAAAAAAGTGTCCCTTGATAATTGTTGAATCTGATGTAGTGATAAAGGAAAATACGGTAACTGAGTTACTTGATATTCTGAAGAAAAACCCTGTGCCAGGCTTAGTTGGTGCAATAACTGTAGACAAATCGGGCAATTATAATTTTCCTTACACATTTGAGAAAAAGAAAAATAATAGAATATTAGATACTTCTCATAGCTTAAGCTTCTGTTGTACTTTGATTTCGCCTGAATTGTTACAAAATTTTGATTTTAAAAATCTGTCACAGAATAAAGATTGGTTTGATGTTTTTATAAGCCGGCAATCAAAAAAACTTGGATTCAAAAACTATCTAGCCAAAGGAATTGAGGTATTACATCTGCCGCACTCCAGTCGACCCTGGAAACATCTTAAATATAAAAGGCCTTTGTTATACTACTTCAAAAAGGTATTTTATAAAAGAGATCGGATTTAATGAGAAAAAGTAAGTTATATAATCGGTATAAAATTTTTGGCCATATATCATTCTGGCTGGCAAGCGTTTCGCTACTTACCACTATTTTTTCTTTATACGACGACAGTTTTAGTATCAACCATATTCAAAAGTCAGTTGTTACTAACATTTTTTTTGCTGTTGCTGTTTACAATAACCTGCTGATTTTAATTCCAAAATTTTTAAAACAAAAAAATTACATTTTTTATATATTTTGGTTAATTGTTCTTTTAACCTTAACAAGTCTTTCAATTCAGTTTGTTTTTATTTACCCGCTTCACAATGTTTTAAATCTGAAAAGTTTTAACAGCTTTAATACCAACCTTCATTCAGCCTATTTCTTTTCAACACTATTGTATGTGATAATAACCTCTTTTCTAAAGTTGATAAAAGACTGGTTATCTTTGCAGGATATTAATCTTAAACTTGTTAAAATAGAACAACAGAAACTTGAAGCTGAGCTTAACACTCTTAAAGGCCAGTTAAATCCACACTTCCTTTTTAATTCCCTTAACAATATTTATTCATTGGCATTAATTAAATCAGATAAAGTACCGGAGTTAATTTTGAAACTTTCTGATTTAATGAGACATATTATTTACGAATCGAAAGAAAATTTTATTTCGCTTGACAAGGAACTTGAATTTGTAAGTAATTTTATAGAATTACAAAAAATCAGAACCTCTGATAAAAGCAAAATAAAATACGAAATTACAGGGAAAGTCCCCTCTGCAAATATTGCACCCCTGCTTTTTGAACCTTTTATTGATAATGCATTTAAACACGGTCTTCCGGGAATGGGAGCGGATGATTTTATTCATATCAATTTCAATTTCGACAAAAAGGATTATCTTATTTTCTCTTTAGAAAATAATTATGAAGAAATATTTAATAAGAACAAAGTTAACTCAGGCATTGGCTTGGCCAATGTGAGAAAACGATTGTCTTTAATTTATTCTTCGGAAGATTTTAAATTAGAAATTAAAAAGCAAAACAGAATTCACAAAGTCTTGCTTGAAATAAGACTAAAACAAGATGGAAATTAAAGCTATAATTATTGATGATGAGCCCCTTGCAAGAAATGTCATTTCAGAGTATTCCAGGAAAATTTCTTCTTTGAAAATAGTTGCTGAGTGTGAAGATGCAATTCAAGCTCACAACGAACTACAAAAGGAAAATATAGATCTTATATTTCTTGACATTAATATGCCAAAATTGTCGGGAATTGATTTTCTTAAAACTTTAAAAAATCCTCCCCTGGTAATTTTTACGACAGCCTATTCTGAATATGCCCTTGATAGTTATGAGTTGGATGCTATTGACTACTTAAAAAAACCATTTTCGTTTGAGCGTTTTTGCAAAGCTTTTTTCAAAGCTGAGGAATTACTGATGCTAAAACAATCAGCCAAAACTTCCGACGAACAGATAAGTTCCCCGGATTTTATTTTTATTAAATCTGATAAAAAATCATTCAAAGTAAATATTAGCGATATCCTTTACATTGAGGGTTTAGGAGATTACATTAAACTTTATCTCACTGATAAAAGACTTGTTACTAATCTTTCTATGAAAAAAATTGAATCATTGCTTCCATCAGATTTATTCTACCGAATTCATAAATCATACATTATTTCCTTGCATAAAATCGATTCTATTGAAGGCAATATGGTAAGATTAAATGAATCGAAACTTCCGATTGGGAACAGTTACCGACAGGAGTTTATGCAGCATATAAAAAACTTTTTTGCTGAATAGCTCAATGCAAAAAACCCTGAGATTTAAGCACATCTAACATTTTGCCTGAAAAAAATTCATTATCCGCTTTTTTATATCGAACATCGGTAAAAACCTGTGCAAGAGTTTCTTTATTATTTTCTTTTACAAAATTCCGAGAAGATTCCAGCTGCTCCTTAAATGAATACAGAGATTTTAGTTGATCTTCATCATAATCAGAATATGTTTCTTTGTGTATTATTCCTTTTACAGGGATTCTGTCAGTTAATTCGGGGCTTTCATCAGGATATCCAATTGCTATCGTAGTTATAGGAAATGTCAAATTTGGAAGTTTTAATAACTCTATAATTTGTTCTGCATTATACGTAGTGGTTCCTAAATAACATATGCCTAAACCGGAATTTTCTGCAGCTATACAAACGTTTTGTGCACATAGTAATGCATCAATACATGCCGTAGTAAAGGAGAGAAAATTATCATATCCAGGATTGGCATTATTTATTTTACACCATTTTGTGAAACGATTAAAGTCGGCGACAAAGGTTAATAATACGGGAGCACTTTTGGCTACCGGTTGATTAAAATGAAGTGGTAATAATTTATCCTTTTGTTCCTCAGATTTTGTAATTACCACACTATACAATTGCATATTTCCGGTTGTTGAAGCTCTTGTCCCGGAATAAATAATTGATTCTAAAAGTTTTTGGGCAATATCTTTTTCTGCAAATTTTCTTATCGATACATGCTTGTTTAACAGTTCCATAAATAGTTATTCAAATGAAATGAGTATAAAAATATTTTAGTAAAAACAGTTTGATTATTTAGCTTAACTGGGTTGCAAGGGAAAATGTACAATAAAATGATGAATAAAAAAAAAGGGAAGCTAATAGCTTCCCTTTTTAATCAATCAATTCGGTATTACCTCTTAATCATCCTTTCTGTTTTAGCAACACCATTTTCAGTATATAAACTGATTACATAGATGCCGCTAACCAGCTTAGCAGTACGGATTTCACGTGTTGGATTATCAATATCAATAACTCTTTGACCAGCAATGTTGCTAATAACAACTCTTGTTAGTTTTTCGCTATTGTCAATTAATATCTTATCATTGAATGGATTCGGATAAGCTTTGAATGAATCAACATTTAAGTCTTCAGTACTTGTAATGCTCAGATCTTTAACATCGGTAAAGATTCTTGGCTCAAGTTTGAAGTTATCCAATCTTCCATTTACTATACCTGTAACATCGTAATAGTTACCTTCAACACCACCTACAGGTTCGTCAATGTATAACCAATCATTTACGATAGCATTATCAGATTCTTCGTAGTAAATAGTCCATTCACCAGTTCCTGTAGCATGACCTGTAGCTCTTGCTCCTTCAACTTTTACAAGAACACTTTCGTAATCTTCAGATTCGAGAGCTGATGGGTTGGCTACAACCATTTCTTCGATATCAATTAATGGTGGAACAAAGTCCATAGTTACATCTACAATAGATGTTACGTTAGCTACCTCAGCTACAGTTCCTATAACTTCAATACCATTTCCTATTTGGATTCCTTCGTAACTTGCATCACTGAATTCAACCCAAATACCGCTTCTTACAGCATTAGCATCCTGGATAAAGAATCCTTCTCCTTCTGCAACTGCAGTAACAGTACCTGTAACTCTAACAAGCATTCCGGCGATTGGAGATTCATCTCCTTCACCCTGAATTTCAGCAATTGTCGGAGTCATGATTTCTTCAGTAACGTTTACATTTAATGTACGAGTACATCCTTCGAAATCGTATACAATTACATGGTCACCAACGTTAAGCATTGTGTCTGTTCCAGATTCTTCATCAATATAATGAGCAGGTTCACCTACATTAGCTACAACTGAATCGTATCTTACAACTGCCATATTGCCAATTTCGAACATTACTTCTTCTTTACAGTCGCCTTCTTCTGTATAAGCAATTGCTGTATACATACCTGAAGCCAATACTGTATCACCGGCCATAATGGTGTCGCCATTCAGTGTAAGTACATAATCTACGTCTGCAATAACTTCAATATTAACTTCACCTGAACATTCCATAACTTCACCTTCTGTTACAACAACTTCAACATCTGGACATGATAATTGTGCAGTTCTGAAGTTCCATCCTTGGGTAGTAGTGATACCGGCAAATGGTAATCTTTCAGTAGAGGTATTAGTGAACGCACCTTTTTCTACAATTACGTAGTAGTTTGTTTCGTATTCCAATACACCCCATAGTGCAATTGTAGCAACGTTATTTTCAACAGTTACAGCTGAACTATCAGTTGGGTCTACAGTTGTAATTAAAGTTCCAAGACTTCCTGGTTCTTCTTTGTAAAGCATGATTTTACCAGCTGCATTTGCTAATACAGAACGGTCAAATTCCATAACCAGGTCAGTTTTACTATCCACTGCAGTAGCGTCATCCGGAGGAGTTAAACTAACAACTTTAGGAGCATCACTGTCTTCAGTGCTGAATGACCATGAGTCATCCATGATACCTGACCATGCATTTCCTGCAACATCTACTACAGAACCAGCACTGATTCTTACGTAGTACATTTTGTTAGGATCCAGGTTTGCATTTGCAAGAGAGAGAACTCTGTTATCCTGATAAACAG
>CAJXZG010000099.1 GCA_913063265.1 uncultured Prolixibacteraceae bacterium
TGGCAACCCAAATTCTATAATCCGGATCATTTTCTTCAGCTTCAGGGATCATTTCAAATTACAACGGGAAACAATACCTCGCAAGGTATGGGAGTTACAAATTTACCGTCAGGAGATATTGTTGATGCAACTGTTTATGGTTATTCCACAGGAATTTCTTCAAGCAGATATGCATACCGTTCCAATGCACTTACGTTCAGAAGTCATTATACTTATAAAGGCCGTTATATTCTTGGAGCTACTTTCCGTCGGGATGGAAGTACAAAATTCGGAGAAAAATACAAGTACGGTAACTTTCCCGGGATTTCTGCAAAGTGGATTATTACAGATGAACATTTTATGCAATCCACAAAAAAATGGTTGAGTATGCTGGCCATTCGACCCAGTTGGGGTATTACCGGAAACCAGCCCGATGAGGAATACCTTCATTTCAGTCGTTATTCTCCCTACGGTAGTTATATCGATTTACCGGCAACTCGTCCTACAACACTTCAGTTGGCTGATTTAAGATGGGAAAAATCAACATCTTTTAATCTTGGGTTCGACTTAGGACTTTTTAATGACCGAATGGTTTTTGATTTGAATTTTTACAATAAACGAACAGAAGACCTTTTGTTTGAAAACCTCAGAGTGCCAAGTTCGTCAGGATTTTATGATGTAGCATGGCAAAATGTCGGAACCATGGATAACAATGGTTGGGAATTGAATTTTTACAGTGCTCAGGCTATCAGGGCCAGAGACTTTTCAGTTGATTTTAATTTCAACCTGTCGAATTATGTGAATACGATTGTAGAATTGCGGGATGATATTCTTGCGAATTATAACGGCGACTATGACTACACAAATGGAACATATTTGTCTCGCATTCAAGAAGGTAATCCTTTTGGTTCTATTTATGGTTTCCGTTACAAAGGTGTATATCAGTACAATGATTATGTCCCGGATGTTCAGGAAAATGCTCCTGTGGCAAGGGATGAAAATGGTTATGTATTTACCGACGAAGAAGGTAATCCTTTACCCATGTATTTTGCTTATGGTAAAAGTAACGAATACAGATTCAGGGGAGGAGATGCCATTTACGAAGATATTAACAGCGATGGAAATATAGATGAGTTGGATATTGTATATCTGGGTAACTCAAATCCCAAATTGAATGGTGGATTTGGCTCTACTTTACGTTATAAAAATTTTTCAGTCACGGCATTCTTTAATTTCCGTTATGGAAATAAGATCGTAAATATTGCACGCATGAATGCAGAAAACATGTATTATTTGAACAACCAGAGTATTTCGGTAAACTGGAGATGGAGAAAAGACGGTGATGTGACAGAAATGCCACGTGCATTATACAATTATGGTTATAATTGGTTGGGAAGTGATAGATATGTTGAAGATGGTTCATTCTTAAGAATGAAATACCTGACTTTCAACTATGCCATTCCAAAAGCGAAACTGGATAATCTAAAATTGCAACAAGTAAGTTTTTATCTTACAATCAATAATTTGTTTGTTTTAACAAAATACACTGGAGTTGATCCGGAAGTTGGTTATGATGATCCAAATGGTTTATTTGGAGTAAGTGTTGATCGTTCTCCAACACCTCGTTCGAAAGATGCAACTTTAGGAATTTCAGTGACATTTTAATAGAATGAAAATGAAAAAATTAGTTTACATATTAACAATAGCGGGCCTTATTTTAATTTCTTCTGGTTGTGAGAACTGGTTGGATATCAGGCCTGAAAGTGAAATTGTTTTGGATGATTTCTGGCAAAATGAAAGCCAGGTAAACCAGGTGATGGCTGCGTGTTACCGCTCGATTACCGAACCGGACGTGATGAGCAGAATGTTGGTATGGGGCGAACTACGTTCTGATAACGTAACCTACGGAAGGAATATGCCTGCTGATATGTATAAAATGTTAAATGTAGATATTTCGGCCGATAATGGTTATTGTCATTGGGGAGCCTTTTATACAGTAATCAATAACTGTAATAACTTTTTACATTACGCTCCCGGAGTTGTGGAGAAAGATGCCAACTTTACCGAATCAAAACTTCATGCCATGGAAGCAGAGGTACTTACCTTACGTGCATTAATGTATTTTTATTTGGTCCGTGCTTTCGAAAAAGTTCCATGGGTTAATCAGCCAAGTATCGATGATGCACAGGATTATCGTATTCCACAATCTTCTGAAGATTTGATTCTCGATAACCTGATTAATGATTTGCAAACGGCATTGAAATTTTCCCGGGATAATTATGAAACCAATACTTATAACAAAGGACGGATAACAACAAATGCAATACGGGCGTTGCTGGCCGATATTTACCTGTGGAAAGAGGATTATAATAAAACTGTGGAAATGTGTGATCAGATTCTGAATGATCCTGAGTCAGAACTCGAACTTGAACAGGGAGAAAACGTGATTAGCAAAGTTTTTTATCAGGGTAATTCAGTGGAAAGTATTTTTGAATTACAATTCGATGACGACCTGATGTACAACTGGATTGTGCGGGATTATTTTGGCGACTATGGTAATCAGGCAGGACAATGGAGTTTTCCGGGTGTACTTGTAACCGGCAAATTCAGTCCTTTTAATTACAATGCCGGAAGCAGCAAGGAAAGTAAAAAAGACCTGCGTGAAAAAGACTTTCTTCGACAGGAAACAGGCGGAGATAGTTATTATGTGTTTAAATATGCAGGTGCACAAAGGGTAGAAAATGCTACAACAGAGGTAAGTACTTATTATTACAGGAATGTAACGGCTAACTGGATTGTATACCGACTTTCAGAAATCTATCTTATGAAAGCGGAAGCATTAATACAACTTGAAAGCAATTATGAAGGAGTAATAGACTTGCTGAATACAGTTTATATGAGGTCAAATATTGAAGAAGATGAACAAGGTTTGCTACCTGAAAATTATAATTCAAAATTGAAACTTGATGAGTTGTATATGAGAGAGCGCCAGCGTGAACTGATGTTTGAAGGAAAACGCTGGTTCGACCTGATGCGTTTGGCAAGACGTGTAGATTCACCTGCGCCGCTGCTGAGCTATGTAACAAAAAAATTCACAGGAGGTGGAGGCAGTCAATCAACCAAAATGTCGGTGATGGATGCTTTATATTTACCTGTACATACCGATGAGTTAAAAGCAAACTCAGCCCTGGTACAAAATGAATTTTATAAAGTAACGGGAGAGAATTAGGATCATAAGTAAATGTTGAATATGAAAGTCTATAAAATGAATTTATCAGTCATCTACAATATATTAGCAAAAGTATCCTTTCAACGAAAAGGTTTAACATTGCCGTCTGTAGCTTTGTTGTCGATAATCTTCTTATTGACAGCATGTAACGGTGATGATGTTGGAGACAACTTTTACACATTCACAGGAGAAACTGTGGGGCAGTATATCAAAAACCGCCCTGATAAATATTCTGAGTTTACACAGGTACTTGACACCACGGGTGTTATGGGCTTGTTAAATGCTTACGGTGACTATACCTGTTTTGTGCCCGATAACGAGGCGATGATACGGTATTACAAAAGTAAAGGCAAAAACTCTGCTGCTGATTTTACGCTTGAAGCACTTACAAAAATCGCTTACGATCATATTATCAAAGATTTTGAAATTACTACCAATGAGTTTGTTGAAGGTTTTTTGAATAAACAAACCATGAGTGGGCGTTATGTCGATATTGGAATTTATTCTGATGAAAACGGGCTTGTCTATACCGTAAATTCTATGTCGGAAATTACTGAAAAAGATATCGAAGCACATAATGGTATTATTCATGTCATCAATGAAGTAGTTTCTCCAACGGAAAATACATTGGTGGAAGCCATAGAAAACGACGAAAAATTTTCGCTCTTTTTTGAGGCATTGATAGCAACAGGCCTTAATCAGGATATAAGCCTGATTAAAGATGAGAGTTATGTTCCACCTGAAGAATGGGTAATAAGAGAAAATGCGAACACAATATACAACTTTGCCTGGCAACGGGTTCCGAGAGAAAGAAAATATGGTTTCACTGCTTTGTTGGAAAGCAACGAAACTTATGCAGACAATGGTATCAATAACTTAGATGATCTTAAAGCTTATGCCAAAAGGGTTTACGATGAAATGTATCCTGAAGATGCATCAGTTACCGATATCACAGACAAGAGAAACAGTCTGAACCGTTTTGTGGCTTATCACCTCCTGGTCAAAAAACTACCTATGAGGCTTTTGGTTGAAAAATATGACAATACGGGGATGAATTACGAATCAACAGGTGAAACTCATTCCGTAAAAGTAGTCGATATGTTCGAATACATTGAAACCCTTTGCCCCAACACCTTATTGGAAGTTCGAACTTATCGCCCAACTAATGAATACAATCTTTTGAATATGATCCCTGAAACAGGTCAGGCGATACGTTTAACTGATAATTTTGATAACGATGCTTTAAACGGCGTATATCATGAAATTGACGGTATACTGGTTTTCAATGGCGAGGTGGAGAGAATGCTTTCAACCAAGCGCCTGCGTATGGATGTTTCCAGTTTCTTTCCTGAGTTTGTAAATAACAATATACGTATTGGGAATTCTCTGATAGGAGGAGGATTATATTCTGAACGATATTATATCCCTAATGGATATTGTGACCGGATTAGGGCGTCTGCAACTACCGATGTCCATTACTTTAACGCTGATGACCGTTTCTGTGATTACCAGGGAGATGAAATGCACCTGGTGGGTTTGTATGATTTTGACATCACTACAGTAACCATCCCACCGGGTACCTACGAAGTACGTTTTGGTTATCAGCCAACCGGATTACGCGGGGTGGCACAGTTATACTGGGATGGTGTTCCTACCGGAATTCCGTTGGATTTGCGCTTATCAGCCAACGATCCTGACATTGGTTACGAATATCCCGGAACAGACCCACGGGATCCTGATGGATTTGAAAACGACAAGGCAATGCGTAACCGGGGTTACATGAAAGGTCCTGCCAGTTTTAGAGTAATTGCAGAGTGGTGGTACAGTGGGGCAAGTGCACGAATGGAAGAACAGGCACTCCGAAGAATTTTGGGCATTTACACTTTTGATGAATGGAGTACGCACACCATTTCAATAAGAGCGGTAAAGTCAGGTGAATTTATGTTCGACTACCTGGAGTTTGTACCGCTTGAAGTTTTGGAGTACGAGGACATATATTAGGTACAATTCAGGGATGATTAATTTCAGTACCGGAAAGTTTAATGATTACTTTGGGAGTTCCATAACTTACTGTTGAAAATAGAAAATATAAACGATTGAAATGCATTTAAAAATGAGATATAAACATTTAAAAGGCTTTGTTCCCATTTCGGCTTTGATAGCTTTGCTACTGATATCGGGCTGTAAAAATGAATGGAACGATCATTACGATGAAAATTCTTTCAACCTTCCCGACAAAACGGTGACCGAATATTTGAAAGGAAAGCCTGAATTGAGCACCTTTAACAGCATGCTGGAAATGACCAGTTACGACAGTGTTCTTAATGCTTCGCAATCATACACAGTTTGGGCTCCAAAAAATGAGGCACTGAGTGGACTTGATTTGTCGGATACAGAACTGGTAAGAAAAACTGTTAGAAATCATATTACCCGAAGCAGGATTACAACTTCAGGAATTAGTAATTCATACATCAGAATGCTGAACAACAAATATGTAAGTTTTGCAAAAGAAAATGGGGGATACACTTTTGGAGAAAATTTTGTTTCAGAAATCAATCAACCAGCAAAAAATGGCCTGGTGCATGTGCTCGATGGTTATGCTCCGTATGTAAACAATCTGTGGGAATTTCTGGAAGAAACCAATGGTGTTGATTCTTTGAGAGAATATATTTATAGTCAGTCGCAAAAAGTTTTTGATGCCGAGAACAGTATAGAGATTGGTGTTAATGAAGATGGGCAGGTAATTTACGACAGCGTATTTGTGATTTGGAATCCGGTTCTGGATGAACTTGGAGCCATAGACAAAGAAGACAGTATTTATACAGCAATTATGCCGGATAACAATGCCTGGAATAAAGCATATTCTGAAATAGAAGGTTATTATAATTTTCCAAACGATGCCGGAAGTACAATTCGCCAAAGAGATTACACACGTTTTACCATTATTCAGGATATGTTGTACCGTGGCCGAATCAGCGAACCTGAAAACCTGGATTCAGTTAAATCAACTTATGGAAATGTATTTTACAATCCGGAAGAGTTGTTTAAAGGACTTGACTACGTATCGCTAAGTAACGGCCTTGCTTATGTTGCCGAAGAAATGCCATTCACAGATACTACATTTTTTAAGGAAATCAGGGTGGAAGCCGAAAACTCAATTGGAAGAACCAATACCGGTAGTAATATTTTTATCAGATCGAGCTTCGGAACAGATTTTACTGCTTCAAACAATTATTATATTTTGGTAGATCCTACTTCCAATGAACCGGCTGTTGAATTTTCAATACCTAATACGCTTTCGGCAAAATATAACATTTATTGTGTTTTTGTACCCGCTAAAATTGTAGATCCAAACAATCTTACTCCAACAAAGGCTAAGTTTCAGCTCACATATATTCGTAGGTCAAGCGGAAGTACATTTATCAAGCGTTTTACACCGGAAAACAATATAACAGATCCTAACGACCTTACTAAAATGTTTGTGGCTGAGTTCGATTTTGAATATGCTAACGTTATAGATCCGGATTATGACAGAGTTGCTGTAAAGCTTGAAGTCGCGAGTGATGTTTCAACAGAAGAGGAACAGTCGGGTGAATTGAGCCGTACTATGCGTATCGATTGTATCATTTTGGAACCTGTAGTTGAGTAGGTTCATAATATATTAAAGATGAAAATGAACACAGATATTAAATTACAAATTATAATGAGGAATCATTTCATGCGAAAATTTCTGCCTTCGATGTTTTTGACCCTGATAATGGTGGTCAGTACGGTGGCTTTTGGACAGACTAATCCTACGACCGGAACAGATTCAGTGGCAATAGATTCTGTGATTTTGGAAAATGAGTCGGTTTATATTGTGAAAGGTATTGTAAATGATGCAATAACAGGTGAACCAATTAATGCCGCACAAATCCGTTCTCTGAATCATAATTCGGCTGCGACATCGGATGATAAGGGACTTTTCGAAATTGAAGTTAGTTCTCCTGCCGAAATATTAATCGTTGTTGCGTTTGATTATAATTTACGCGAAGTAGCATTACGTGGAAGAGAAAATATAGAAATTGATCTTTATTCCGAGAAATACCGTGACTTGTACAAAGAAATTGAAGGCATGGTTGGTCCTTTGCGCAATACTGCCGCTGTTAATGCTGCTATTGGAACAAAGGATATAGGATATCCCGTATATTTATCTGTCGACGATGCCATTCAGACAAAAATGTTTGGCGATTTACGCGCTGTTAGCCGTTCGGGAAACAGTGGCATGGGAAATTCGCTGTTCATCCGTGGATTAAACTCGGTAAACATGAACGCCCAACCGCTTTTTGTTGTCGATGGAGTAATTTGGAACAACTATTTTGATATGATGTCTGTTCATGAAGGATTTCAAAATAATCCGTTGAATGATATAGATATGAGTGACATTGAGAGTGTGACTGTAATTAAGGATGGAACATCGATATTTGGTACCAAAGGAGGTAATGGAGTAATCGTTATTAAAACAAAACGAGGTGTTGATATGGCCACAAAAATTGTGTTTAACGCTTTTGCAGGCCTTACTGAAAAAACATCTTCTTTGCCTATGATGACCGGGGATCAGTTTCGTATATATACTACGGATTTACTCGGAACCACAAATATGAGCTCTGAACAAATTGACGAATTACCTTTTTTGGATGATGATCCGAATTCTATCACTTATAAAACTTACCATAATAATACCAACTGGGATGACCAGGTTTATCGAACAGGATTTACGCATAGTTATAACATCAGTGTAAATGGTGGGGATGATAAAGCTCTGTACTACTTTTCACTTGGTTATACGGGAAATAAAGGAATAATCGAATCAACCGATTTGCAACGTCTGAATTCAAGAACAAATGCTGACTTTTTTCTTACGGAGAATATTAAACTGGGAATGAATATTGCATTCTCCAACGTCGATCGTATTTTACTGGATGACGGTATTAATCCATATACTTCGCCTACTTTTTTGGCAATGATTAAAGCTCCTTTTCTAAGCCCTTATTCCTACACTACAACCGGAACCCTGACTACTGATTTGGAAGATGCTGATATTTTTAATGTAGGCAATCCGACAGCAGTTATCGCTTATGCGCTAAATACAAATAAACATAACAGGTTATCACTCGGATTTAAACCTGAATTTCAACTTTCTCCAGCCTTTAACCTGAGTACACATTTTGACTACGGTTTGGATAAATTTAAAGAGACCTATTACAGTCCGATGGTGGGGGTTGCAGATAGGGAATTACCGGGTATTGGAATTTCAGAGAATGTGTTTAAAAGCCAGGTAATGAGAAATATTGCCATGTTTAGCAATACGCAATTAAAGTATACTAAACTGTTTAAAGAGGTACATGATGTTAAAGCAATAGCAGGCTTTCGTTATATATCCAATTATTTTGACATGGATTACGGAGAAGGCCACAACTCAGGTTCCGACCAGAAAAGAAACTTGTTAAACCAACTCATAAGATCAACAGACGGGGCCAACGACAGGGTAAAATCAATTTCAAATTATATTACAGCTGATTACAGTTTTGATAACCGCTATTTATTATCTGCAACGGTATCAATGGATGCTTCTTCAAGATTTGGAAGCGAAACCAAGGGAGGTTTTCAAATGTTTGACAGAAGTTGGGCGGTTCTTCCATCGTTTAACGCAGCTTGGTTATTATCTCCAGAATCGTTTATGGCAGGTATAAATTCTGTTGATTTATTAAAATTGAGAGTTGGCTATGGACTATCAGGAAACGATGATATCGAACCTTATGCATGGAGTGCATATTTTGAATCTACAAGATATATGGACAGGGCAAATGGATTGATTTTGGCAAATATAGCAAACAATGAAATTCAATGGGAGACCACAGCCAAAGCAAGCCTGGGTGTGGATGCAATTCTCTTTAACAACCGGTTGTCTGTTTCTGCAGATGTTTATGGAAATAAAACCAAAGACCTCTTATTTTTAAAATCATTACCTGAAACTGTGGGAAGTGGATATTATTGGGGAAATGGAGGTGAATTATCTAACAAAGGTTTCGAAGTCACTGCCAATTTAGTTCTTCTTAATCTTTCAGCCTTGAAATGGGAAATGGGTGGGAGCATAGGACATTATCAAAATAAAATTGAGTCGTTGCCCGGAAACAGTGATTATATAACGTCGTTATATGGTGCTGATATTTTAACTTCAGTAGGAAATCCGGCTGGTGTATTTTATGGTTACAAGTCATTAGGTGTGTTTACCGGAGAAGAAGCTGCTGCCAATGCAAATTTAAAACGAATTGATGAAGATGGTATTGCTCATGACTTTTTAGCAGGTGATATGCATTTTGAAGATCTTAATCCGGATGGAATTATTGATGAACAGGATCGTCAGATAATTGGAGATCCAAATCCGGATATTTATGGTTCTTTCAACAGTAAGTTGAACGTTGGAAACTTTACTTTGGATATGCTGTTTACTTATTCTTACGGAAACGACATATATAATGCGCTTCGTGCAAATCTGGAGTCAGGTAGTATGCCGATGAATCAAACTAAATCAATGTTGAACCGATGGTTTTATGAAGGACAGGAAAGTATTCAACCCAAAGCTGTTTATATGGATCCAATGGGTAATGCCCGGTTTTCAGATCGATGGATAGAAGATGGATCGTACCTGCGTTTTAAAACTTTATCGCTGGCTTATAAAATTCCATTAAAAAAATCGATAATTGAAGGGATTCAGGTATGGGCTTCAGCCAATAACCTCTTTACCTTAACCAATTACCTTGGACGGGATCCGGAAGTATCAGTTAGGAACAATGTTCTGTATCAGGGAATAGATGCCGGCATGGTGCCGCTCACAAGAAGTTATTTCTTAGGTATTAAAATGAACTTGTAATTTACTAACGGAAAATTATTTGAAAGAAACGGAATTTGGAACCGTATTAAAGAAAAGAAAATGAAAAATTTAACTCAAATATTATTCGGATTAATTGTGTTGGCTGTGATAGCCAGCAGTTGCGATTCCCTGCTTGATGTTCATTCAGAGCGTAACATGTTTCCGGAAAACCATCAGATTGATTCTCCCAATGATTCGATTTATACAATGGTTGGTATATTTACGCAGCTTCAGAAACTTGCAGACCGTTATGTAATTTTAGGTGAATTAAGAAGCGATTTGATGGATGTCACAGAAAATGCGGGACTTGAGCTTCAGGAAATAAATGATTTGGACATTTCAGCAAATAACAAATACAATAAAATTGAAGATTATTATTCCGTAGTAAATCACTGTAACTACCTTATTAACAATATTGATACGGCTTTTACTTCCGGAGGAGAAAAATCGCTTTTAAAAGAATATGCTGCAGCAAAAGCTATCAGAGCCTGGACTTATATGCAAATTGCCTTAAATTATGGTAAGGCCAAATATTACAAAGATCCGATTTTAAGTGTACAAGCTGCTCAGACAGATTTTCCCGAATATTCAGTCAGGGAATTGATTCCAATTTTAATTAGCGAACTGGAACCTGTTAAACATGTAGAATCTCCAGGTGCAATAGCTCTTGGAGTTGATATGTCAAGCGAAAAGTTGTTTTTTCCTATTCCGCTGCTGTTGGGAGATCTTTATCTTTGGAATGGTCAATACGAAAATGCGGCCCGCGAATTTTATACCTTAATTGAGCGGGAACGTTATATTATTGATGACAGATATAGCTCAACATGGACGGTGGATAATGGAGTTTTTGTGGAAAGGGATATGTTCGATCAGAATTACCTGGATATTTTTGAACTGACCACTCCTGAACAGATTACCTTAATTGCCGGATCGACTGAATTAGGTGAGATTGATGAATTGAACAAAATGACATTTACCGAATATGAGTTAAAACCATCGCAGCTTGCCTTAAACAATTGGGATGAGCAAATTTATTATTACAATGAAAGTGCAACCATTCCCGGCGATTTAAGAGGTTCCCTGGGGTCGTATCTGAATGCCAGTTATTTTGGTGGTGGCGCCAGCAATATAAATACAATTTTAAAATATTACCTGATGTGGAGTGAAGCAGAAGTGTCGAAAGCGGTAATGGTTTACAGGGTAGCTACGCTTTACCTGAGGTATGCCGAGGCTGTGAACAGGGCAGGAAAGCCAAACCTTGCTTTTGCGGTGTTAAAACACGGAATGAACTCTGATGTGCTGGCAGTGGATAGTATTGTTCCCCGTCATGAAAAATACCAGATATATACAGATTCAACTGGTATATTCTTCGATTTTATTGATTTTGAAAACATTGCATTCGACGAAAACATAGGCGTGCATTCACGTGGATGTGGAAATATGGACCGGGCTATTGATTATAAAATTCCTGACTTCAATTCAAAAGAAGATTCGATTCTTTATGTTGAAGATAAAATCATTGAAGAACTGGCACTTGAAACAGCCTTTGAAGGCAGTCGCTTTCATGATCTTATGCGAATATCAATACGGAGAAGCAATACTGCTTTCCTAGCCGATAAGGTAGCAGCAAAACATACCGGTAACGAAGAAGCCATTCGTTCAAAACTTATGGATGAAAATAACTGGTATATCGAACCTTAGAATTATGTTTAAGGTCAGTAAGCGCCTTGTTTAATAAAAATCATTATTTTTTATTGGTGTAGTACGCAACCCATAAGGGAATCTGTGTATCTTTAAAAGTAGCTTTTACAAGAAAAGCCAATTGATAACTAAAAAGTAGAAAAAAGAAAACGTTACAGGGTAGGATGAAACAAAAGTTACTTATAATCATTTTATATTTTATTTCAATTACAGGATTTGCCCAATCACACTGGGAAAGTATAGTTACAGAATCAGATCAATTTAAATACCTGGTGCCCAATTCCGCTCCGGCTTCAGCATGGATTCAGCTTGATTTTGATGATTCAAACTGGGCAACAGGCAGGGGAGGATTTGGTTATGGAGACGATGATGACTATACGGTAATAAACCCGGCCACTTCTATTTATCTGCGAAAAGTTTTTAATCTGCCTTCCGGTACAGTGGTGAATAAACTACATCTGGATATTGATTATGATGATGCTTTTGTAGCCTATTTAAACGGAAAGGAAATTGCCAGGTCTTCAAATTTGCCCTCAGGTACACCGGGGGTATCAGCTCAGTTAACAACTGACCGTGAAGCCAGACTGTATGCCGGAGGATTGCCCGAAAGTATTGCAATTTATCCGGGACTTTTGACTACCGGAGATAACATACTTGCAGTTCAGGTAATAAACTTTAATTCAGCATCTTCAGATATGTCAGCCAGGGTCTTTTTAAATGCCGAAATTGACGGAAGTACAATTCTTTTTAATAAACTGCCCGATTGGTATGTGCTACCCATTTCTGAAGTAAGCAGCAATCTTCCTCTTATAAAAATTAATACTGAGGGTAAAACAATTGTCGATGAACCAAAGATTATGGCAAAAATGCAGGTAATTGATAATCCGGGGGGAGGTAATAGTTTTTCAGACACAAACTATACATATGATGGCTCAATCGGCATTGAAATAAGAGGAAATACAGCTCAAATGTTTCCCAAAAAAAGTTATACGGTTGAAACACGGCTGAGTGATGGTTCAAACAACAATGTGGAGTTGCTAGGATTTCCAAAAGAAAATGATTGGGTATTTCATGGCCCGTTTACCGATAAATCGATGATGAGAAATGCACTGGCTTATTTTATTGCCAACGGTATGGGCGGATGGCATCCTCGGGCAAGGTATGTCGAATTAATGATAAATGATGAATACAGTGGTGTTTACCTGGTAGTTGAAAAAATAAAGATTGATAAAAACAGGCTCGACTTAGCCACTTTAAAACCGGAAGATATTTCGGGGGATGAGCTGACAGGAGGTTATATTATTAGTATAGACAGGGATCAGGAAGGAAGCTGGAACTCCCCTTTTTACGGAAGAACCGGAAGCGTTGATGTGCCTTTCTCTTATGTTGATCCAAAATATAAAGACCTGACAATGGAGCAAAGTGAGTATATCAGGAATTATATTATTGATTTCGAATATGCTTTAAAAGGTAAAAACTTTAAAGATCCGGAATTAGGGTACAGGGCCTATATTGATGTGGAATCTTTTATAGACTACTTTATTATTACAGAGCTTAGCCGTGATTTGGATGGTTACCGTGTGAGTGTGTATTTCCATAAAGATAAGGACAGTAAAGGAGGTAAGCTCACTATGGGGCCATTCTGGGATTATAACATTTGTTTTGGTAATGCCGATTTTATGAGTGCATGGAATACTGTGGGATGGGCAGAAGAAGGAATCGGGGCAGGGGATTGGTATGAAATTCCATTCTGGTGGGATCGTTTCAGGGAAGATCCTTATTTTGAAACGGTTTTAAAATACAGATGGGAAGAATTGCGTGAAAATGTAATCAGTAAAAATACCATTAACAGTTTTATTGATTCGTGCCAGTATTTATTAGATGATGCACAAAAACGAAATTTTCAGAAATGGAATATTCTTAACTCATACGTATGGCCTAATCCAAACATTGGAGGTAGTTATCAGGCTGAAATTGACTATCTGAAAAGTTGGGTGAATGACAGGATAGACTGGTTGGATGAGCAGATTGAGGCCATTGAGCCCTCATTTACTACAGGCATTATTGAGACAACCGTTGAAGAAAATAATTCAATAGTTTATCCAAATCCGTTTGATGAATTCTTTACCCTTGAATTTGAAACACAGTCCGAAGGTGAAATTAAAGTTTTAATCAGAAATGTGATGGGGCAAACTGTGTTAGAGAAAAATAAAATGTGTGCACCGGGTGTGAATAGAATTCTATTTAATTCAGATGATATAAACTCAAATGGAAATATTTTCTTCTTTACCATTTTATTTGAAAACAAAAAATCAGTTACGGGTAAAATAATTAGAAAATAGAATCTGTATATTTTTTGATAAACCAGTTAGTTTCTAGTTCTTTATCAGCTTTTTAACAAGGTTTGTGTTGTTGGAGTGAAAATGTAAAACATATAAACCATTGTTTAGTGAGCTTACATCCAGTTTATTTTTTCCCGGCATAAAATGTAATTCAATTACCTTTTGCCCTGCATGGTTAAAAATTTCGAGCTTTCCATCATATTGACTTTCAATAAACACGTTTTTAGTAGTTGGATTAGGATAAAAATCAATCCCCGTGTCAACTGAACTGTTGTAAACCGAACTCGGTTTGCCCAGTTGTTTAATACTAATCAGCTCCGACTGTCCGCCATTGCTTGTTACATAAATCCTGTTCCTTCTGTCTGATACATTTGGATTTTCTTTAAAACTAATAAACAAAGTATCATTTTTTTCTCCTTTAGCTTCAACACTCAGCCACGAATAGTTAAATACAGAAGTGCTCCATAATCCATTACTTTCCACAAAAATTCCTTTATTGATTCCTTCCGCGTGATCAATAACTAGGTTTTTTTCCGAAACCCAAATAGTTTCATTAAATGGATTCATTTTCCAACGTGTATAATCATTTGAAAATATGGATCTTAATATAATTCTGATATCGTTGTTTGTTGCAGCCGGAAGTCCCCAGGCAGCATCTTTTGTTGATGGATAAATAAGCGATTTTCCGTTAGGAGAAGTAACCGTTCTGAAACGTTGATTTGTTTCACCATTATAATCTGATGTTATAACAAGGGTAGATTCGTTATTGTTACCGCTGGCTTCGACGTACATGTCAGGATTAGAATAGTTTTGAATTGAATATTCTCCACTGCCCAATGAATTAAATATCCATTTTTGCGTATTATACAAAGAATCGGCATACTGGAACAGCGTTGCACCATCAACCAGACTTTGTGATTCTATATCCGCTACTTTATTACTAAACAAACTTTCTATAGTATATACACCTTCATCAACAAAATCAAAGGAGATAGAAGGCCAGCCATCTTCTCCCCAAACCAATTTTGCCAATCCCAGGGTTGGGCCACCCTTATTGCCAACTGCAGGATTGGGATAATATCCATTGGGATCATAATAATGAAAAGTAACATAATCGATTCCATTTTCGCTGTACATTCCAAAATGTCCTGGCCCAAAATATCTATCATCCAATCCACGCGAATTATCATGTTTTAGCACTACTGTTCCTCCGCTGGGTTGTCCGTTAATTTTTAGTGATTTCCCTGTTTTATCAAGAAATGGCCCCTTGGGATTTTTTGATCTTCCCATTACCATGTAATAGGTGCTTGCAATACCTGCACAGCATCCACCTTTGTTGTAAAAAAGGTAATAATAACCATCACGGTAAATCATCGAAGCACCTTCGCCCTCTCCGTAATTATAACTCTGTGGCCCTGTCCATGAATTAGCAATACTCAGACCGGGAAGATTGCCTGTATATGTTTTGGGTTTTCCCGATACTGAATCGATTTCAGTAATAACAATACCTTTTTCATTAAATGAACCATAAACCATCCATATTTTTCCATCAGGTCCTCTCATTAATGATGGATCAATTGCATTTAAAGCCAGTCCGGGTTGGTACGACCATATCCCGAGAAATCCAACATCATTCCATTTATAATCGGGATCGTCGGGATTTAAAGTCTTGTTTGTTACACAACCAATAGTTGAAGTCATCGTGCCCCATTCAGAACATGAGTAATAAAGATAATATTGATTATTCATGAAAATAATATCCGGAGCCCAAAAAGTACCCTCAAATGCCCCTACATAATTATTTATCCAGTCAGGAAAATTGGTTTTTGTAAATGGTGTTGGTCCGGCCTGCCAATTAATCAAATCTTTTGAATATATGCTGTAAATTCCGTCGCCTGTTCCAAAAATCCAGTAGGTATCTTCGCACTTTACTATTGTTGACGGATCATGTATTCCGGCCGGCCATTTTTGACCGAAAGCTTTTTGAATATTAAAAACAATATAAAATAATACAAGAAAAGAGATAAATAATTTTCCTGAATTTAAATGTCTAAGTACATTTCCGTGAAGAATCATGAATTACCTGATTTTAACTTTAAAATTTTGGTCTAACTTAAAACTATTATTTGAAGAATAAAATTTCATAAATGGATAAAATCTGTATCAGAAAAGTAAAATAAAGGGCTGCCAATCAATTGACGGACAGCCCTCTTAAAACTATTATTATCACTAAACTATGAGAAACTAATTATCTTGTTTTAAATACTTTAAAAGTTCTTTGGGTTTCATCAACCTCAACTCTCATAATATACATTCCTCTTTCGGCAACATTGATTGATTCAATACTATTCTCGATAGTTTTCTGAACAACAAGTTTACCGGTCAGGCTGTATACCGAAATCATTCCTCTGTTACCACTGGTTTCAACTTTAAAGTCACCGGTAGTATAAGTCGGATAAACCCTGATTGATGCTTCACTAAATTCGCTGTCATTAATTCCGGTAGTGAAATCGTTGGCTCTTTCCGCAACAGTTGCTGCATCCATTTCGCCTTCCCAGATATTTAATTCGTCCACAGTACCTTGCCAGAGAGCATCGCCAGGATAAACATTTTTACCAATTAAAGCAACACTGTTCCCTATATTGGCCAAAGAGTTATTTCCGGTTAAAGTATCTGCTCCAATCAGCATTCCATCAATGTATAACTTGATTTCTGATTCAGTTACAACTGTAACCCAGTGATGAGTTTTGTTGTCATTGATTTCAGCTCCGTTTACACCATTTTCTGATGCCCATGGATCTGTGGTATTTAAGCAGGAAATTGATGTCCGGCTATTTTCATTATCCTGTCTGGTTGGTTGTAAAATAATATAATTTATTCCCATCCAGTCAACATCAGGATTTACATCGCCAAACGCACTAAGAGCTGTAAATTGTTCTGTTATACCGTCAGCCTGTTTAAATACACCTTCTATGGTTATTTTGCTGTACGAAGGAACATTAATATCGGCAGCAGGTAAAGTAACAAAACCTGCACCAGTTAGAGATAGCATTCCGTTTTCAACAACAGCATCTCCTTCCAATGTACCATGTGCGGTTCCAACCATATCATCAGCAGTACCGTTTTCAAATGTATATGAATGTACCAGTGTTAATTCAGTCAGATATTGTTTAGCACGTTCAGCAACAGTGGCAGCATCCATAGCTCCCTGGTAGATATTCAGTTCATCAACAGTACCCTGCCAAAGTGCATCACCAGGATATACATTTTTACCTATTAAAGCAACACTATTGCCAATGTTGGCCAATGAGTTGTCGCCTGTTAAGGCATCAGTTCCAATTAATTCTCCATCAATGTATAAAGAAATTTCTGAACCTGTAATAACTGTCACCCAGTGATGTTTTTCATTATCAGCAATTTCAGCTCCATTAACGCCGTTTTCAGTTGCCCATGGTTCTGAGGTATTCAAACATGAAATAGAAGTACGGCAATCTGCATTATCTTGTCTTGTTGGTTGTAAGATAATATAATTTATTCCCATCCAGTCAACATCCGGATTTACATCACCAAATGCACTAAGTGCTGTAAATTGTTCTGTAATTCCGTCGGCTTGATTAAATACTCCTTCAATTGTAATACTTCCGTATGAAGGAACATTAATGTCGGCAGCAGGTAAAGTAACAAAACCTTCACCTGACAAGGTCAACATTCCTCCTTCAACTACTGCATCTCCCTCTAATGTACCATGTGCGGTACCAACCATATCATTTGCGGTTCCATCATTAAAGGTATATGAATGCATAAGCGTAAACTCACTCAGATAGTTGGCTGCACGTTCCTGAATTGTAGCTGCATCCAAAACACCATTGTAAATATTAAATTCATCAATAGTACCCATCCAGGTCGGATCGGCATCATAACCACCTTTACATAACCATGCATTGGCAATACTTAAAGCGGCAATTGAATTATCTCCGGATACTTCAGATTCACCTGCAAGTACTCCATCAATATACCATTTGATAGAAGTGTTTGTAAGAACACTAACTACAT
>CAJXZG010000100.1 GCA_913063265.1 uncultured Prolixibacteraceae bacterium
AAAAACCATCGATACCGAAAGGAACACGGGATTTTTTACTGCTCGAAATGGTAAAACGAAATTATATTTTTGACATTATAAAAGAGGTATTCCGTTTATATGGTTTTCAACCCATTGAGACACCTGCGATGGAAAACCTTTCTTCTTTAATGGGGAAATATGGTGAAGAGGGTGACAAACTTTTGTTTAAAATTCTGAATTCCGGTGATTTTATTTCAAAGGTTTCTGACGATGATTTATCTGAAAAAAACTCAAACAAGCTTACAACTAAAATTTCTGAAAAGGGTTTACGTTACGACTTAACTGTGCCATTTGCAAGATTTGTTGTTCAACATCAGAATGAAATTAGTTTTCCTTTCAAAAGATATCAAATGCAACCGGTTTGGCGTGCCGACCGGCCACAAAAAGGAAGATACCGTGAGTTTTACCAGTGCGATGTTGACGTAATTGGAAGTAACAGTTTATTAAATGAAGTTGAGCTGGTTCAGATTATCAACGATGTTTTTGAAAAGCTTCAGATAAAAGCTGTAGTTAAAATTAATAACCGTAAAATTCTGGCCGGAATTGCTGAAGCCATTGGGGAAGCAAACCGGATGCTCGATATCACAGTTGCAATTGATAAACTCGATAAAATTGGCCAGGAAAAAGTCAATGCGGAACTTATATCGAAAGGAATTTCAGAAGAAGCGGTTAACAAACTTCAACCAATTTTGGACTTACAAGGGACAAGCATTGAAAAACTTGTTCAAATTGAAAAAGTTTTAGGTCGTACTGAAATCGGGATCAAAGGAATTGAGGAAATGCGTACACTGTTTAATTACCTCGATAATATTGAGTTAAAAACAGAAGTTGAACTGGATTTGACATTAGCGCGCGGACTCAATTATTACACAGGGGCAATTTTTGAAGTAAAGGCCAAAGAAGTACAAATCGGTAGTATTTGTGGGGGTGGCAGGTACGATGATTTGACCGGAATTTTTGGATTACCAAATGTTTCAGGTGTTGGCGTGTCGTTTGGTGCAGAAAGAATTTATGATGTTTTGGTTCAGCAAAATGCTTTTCCCTCTGATTCCCTGGAAACTACAAGAGCCTTGTTTGTAAATTTTGGTGAAAAAGAAGAGGCCTATTGTTTGCCTGTTTTAACTCAATTGAGAAAAGCCGGAGTAAATACTGAAATTTTTCCTGAAAAAGCCAAAATGAAAAAGCAAATGAATTATGCCAACAAAAAGCAAATTCCATTTGTAATTCTTGCCGGCGACAACGAGATTGAAGCCAATAAATTCACCCTGAAAAATATGGAAACAGGAGAACAGCAATTGGTCGATGCTGAAGAACTGATAAATATCCTGTCTTAAATATTTGATTTAACCGATATTGCCGCAAAATTGAGGTATGAATTTTTCTTGTCCAAACCGTTGTGTAAAAACATTGGGTGGAGACGTCCGTTTCCCCTGAATCATCTTGAACTGTGAAAAAAATTCCGGAATAACCCGGAAATAACTTTGTTGTAATGTTGAATCAATTGGCTTTTCCATTGATTTGACGAATATTTTAAACATTTCAATTTACAGTGATGGAAAATCGAATATTTCAAATAACACCCCAAAACCTCACTTTCGATATTATTCAGGATATCCTTGAAAATGATATTAAACTTGAACTTTCAGAAGAGTCCAAAAAGCTAATAATAAAAAGTAAAAACTTTCTTGATAAAAAGTTGAATGAATCAGAGAAGCCTATATACGGAATTAACACCGGCTTTGGTGCTTTGTGCGATATCGAAATTTCGAAGGATGAATTGAGTAAATTACAGGAGAATCTGGTGATTTCGCATGCTTGTAATGTTGGCACTGAAGTTCCGCAAGATGTGGTGAAACTTATGCTACTTTTAAAAATACATGCGCTTTCAAAGGGTAATTCTGCAGTTCAATTAAAGACAATTCAACGAATTATCGATTTATTCAACCATAATATTTTACCCCTGGTTTACGAACAGGGATCGTTAGGGGCAAGCGGCGATTTAGCTCCTTTGGCAATGCTTTTTTTACCGCTTCTTGGTTTGGGTGAAGTAAATTTTGAAGGGGAAAAGACCGAGTCAAAAAATGTATTAGAAAAATTTGGCTGGCAACCCATAAAACTTGAAGCAAAAGAAGGTTTGGCACTTTTAAATGGTACACAGTTTATGAGTGCGCACGGAGTTTATATGCTACTTAAAACATTCAGAATTATTGATCAGGCTGATATGATTGGAGCGCTTTCTCTTGATGCATTTGATGGTTTGTTGGAACCATTTTCAGAAAATATACAAAAAATCAGGCCACATCAGGGACAGGGAAAAACAGCATTTAACTTCAGAAATATTTTGGATGGCAGTGAAATGCAGGCAAGAAATAAAAAACACATTCAGGATCCGTATTCGTTTCGTTGTATTCCGCAGGTTCATGGGGCAGTTCGCGATGCAGTGGATTATGCAGCCAATGTTTTTGAAATCGAAATCAATTCGGTAACAGATAATCCAACTGTTTTTCCCAAAGACGACTTGATTATTTCGGGAGGGAATTTTCATGGAGAACCTTTGGCTTTGGCACTCGACTTTTTAGCAATTGCCTTGAGTGAGTTGGGAAGTATTTCAGAAAGGAGAACTTACAGGTTAATTTCAGGTGAAAGAACGTTGCCGGAATTTTTAGTTGCAAAACCGGGATTAAATTCGGGATTTATGATTCCTCAATATGCTGCAGCGTCTGTTGTAAGTCAGAATAAACAACTTTGCACCCCATCCTCAGTGGATTCAATTCCATCTTCAAACGAACAGGAAGACCATGTTAGTATGGGTGGAAACGGTGCAACCAAAGCTTTAAAAGTTGTTTTAAATACTGAGAAAATATTATCAATCGAATTGTATAATGCTGCCCAGGCAATGGATTTCAGAAAACCTATAAAAACGTCTCCTTTTCTTGAGAAATTTATGGGCGACTATCGTAAAAAAGTATCTTTTGTTGAGCGGGATGAGTTAATGTATGAAGGAATTAACAAAACGATAGACTTTTTAAATAACACAGAATTTAAAAGATTAAGAAACCGGTTTTAAAAGTAAAAGACCGGATAATTATCCGGTCTTTCGGTGTCGATTTATAAAAATGTTTTTCTTGACAGAATTTGTAAAACCCTGAACTCAGCTTTAAATTGATTCGGTTGCTACAACTTTCGACAGAATTTCAGCATACGGCAACAACAGGTATTTTTTCCCATTGAAATCGATTTCTGTTCCTGAATACTTTTTGTAGAGAACCTCATCACCAGGTGCTATTTCTGCATTTTCGATGTTACTGATTGCCACTACTGTTGCAACCTCTTGCTTCTCTTGTGCAGAATCAGGGATAATAATTCCCGAAGCAGTAGTTTGTACTGAATCGTCTTCAGTGATTTCCAGCAAAACATTCTGGTTAATAGGCTGTAATTCTTTCATTTTTACAATTCTTTTAATTAAACATTTATAATATAATTGAATTCTGCTCCTGAACTACAAAAGCAGTTTTTCAATTAAAGATTTTGCTTGTTTTCAGTTAAAAGAAGATTATCAATGTTTTCTTTAAACATTTGTTTTGTTTGTTCTTTTGAACGTCCGATTCCGGATGCCATGGTTGGCTTTCCTTCCATCGGAATGTACAGGAATGCAGGTATTCCTCTGATGCCAAATACTGCTGCAAGTTCTTGTTCTACCTGCGTATCGATTTTGTAAATGTTTACTTTTCCTGCATATTCTTTTGAAACCTCTTCCAGAATTGGAGCTGCTGTTCTACATGGTCCACACCAGTCAGCATAGAAATCAATTAATGCCGGTTTTTCTCCTTTAAATTTCCATTCCTGAGGATTATTCTCGTAATCCCAAACTTCAGCTAAAAATTTAGCTTTTGTAAGTTTTATAGTTCCTCCTTCAGCTTCTGAATTTTGTGAAACTGTTTCAACCGGAATATCATCCGCCTTGTTTTCTGTTTTACTTTTTGCCTGACACGAGTTAAAACTTTGCAATGAAATTACTGCCAGTGCCAGAATAAATACTAACTTTTTCATTTTATTTAATTTATTATGATTCATCTATTTTTTAATTTTTGTGTAAATATATTATTATCAAACAAATATTAGTGTTTATTAGTTTATTCCTAATAATGAGTTAATTCTGGTTTTATCAAAACCGACTACAATCTGTCCGTTAATTTCGGTTTGCGGAACACCCTGCTGACCACTCTTTTTTATCATTGCTTCTGCTGCTTTTTGGTCGGCTGCAACATTTACTTCCCTGTATTGAATTCCGTTTTCATCTAAATGTCTCTTGACCGTTGTGCACCAGGAACAGGTCGGGGTAGTATAAACAGTAACATTTTTAACCGGCTTTACATCTTCCGAAAAATCTGCCACATATGCCGATTTGTCAAAAATGCTGTTAAATTGTTTGGCAGAGTGACACCCTTTTACAATATTTTTCAGATTGTTTTTTTCGAAATAAAGTAAAGATGGTACACTGGATATGTTGTAAACAGGATGAATGTCTCTTACTTTGTTTACGTCTGCAGAGCACAATATTTCACTCTTATTATCTCTTTGAATTGTATCAAAATTACTGAATGCACAATCGCTTTGCTGTGATCCACTTTTATACAACAACAACCATGTTTTTTCAGTTGAGCTCTGTAATTCTTTTAATTCTTTAAGATCTGAAATTTTTCTCATTATGCAAATATATAAATATTTAGATATGTTGAAAAATTTATTACAATCACTATGCCAAAACATAAAATATGTTTTTTGTCAGTTTCGGACAAAAAAAATGTCAGTTTTGAATTTTTCACGCAACCCTTTTTAAAAGACCTAAATCTAACTGTCGGTAAAACTTTAATTAGAATTAGATGAAGAAATTAATTTTTGGAATTCTTGCAGGAATTCTTGTTGTATTTACGGGATGTAAGGAAGATGATGGGTATTCGCTTGGAAATTACTGGATTGGATTTGGTGTTGTTGAAGATGTGGAGCACTACAAAATTGTTTTGGATAATGGAGAAGTTTTATATCCTCTTGCATTTCCGGGAAGTCATCCTGATTACTGGGAAGATGATTACGAGTATAAACAGGGTGACAGGGTTTTTGTAAATTTTACAATTCTTGGAGATAAAACAAATGAAGAAGGAGAAGTAGTTGCATACAATGTAAAAATCAATTCGATTAAAAAGGTATTAACCAAGGATATTGTTGATATAACAGAAGAAATTGCAGATAGTATTGGAAATGATCCGATAATTGTTAAAGAATGGTGGATAGCGAATGACATGTTAAACTTTCAGTTGAAATATTATGGCCGCTATCAGTTGCACTATATCAATCTTGTAAGGCAGCCCGGAGAACCTGATCCTGAGAAACAACCCTTTGAACTGGAATTAAGACACAACGCAAACGCAGATGCAGAGGATATTCCATATACAGCTTATGTTTCATTTAACCTGGATAATTTACAGGTAAGTGGATTGGATTCTGTAATTATAAGGATTACAAGTTTCGATTACGAAAACGAATTACATCAATTTGAGGGAGTATATAAATACGGTGAAAACAACTAGTTTGTTGTTTGACTTTGTGTGGAGGGAGAGAGGGTGCCAGCAATGGCGCCCTTTTTTATTTGGATCTCGTGGATTCCAATCGGCTATCCTATAAGGCGAATCGGTATTCACCACACCCAAACCCACCTGACTCAAAGTTGGATGATGACTGCTTTTAAATCAAAACCGGAAAAATGTCATTTGAAGTATCGTACTTATTCTATTAATTTGTGTTCTCTATTTAAAAATTAGTATGAAATGAAACAACTTACTTTTCTTTTACTGTCATTGATTCTGATGGCAGGATGTGTAAAAAAAGAATCTGTTAAAACGGCTAAAAACTTTGTGCCCGAAACACCACAGTTAAGTTCGGACATAATGACACCCGAGGTATTATGGTCTTTTGGAAGACTAGGCGAAACTACGGTGTCACCGGATAAGAAAACTGTTCTTTACACAGTTACTTATTATAATATTGAAGAAAATAAACCTTACCGGGATATATATTCAATACCGGTAGAAGGCGGTGAGGCAAGCAACCTTACCAACTCGGGGACAAATGAATTTAATATTGTCTGGAGACCGGACGGTAAAAAAATCGGATATCTTTCTTCTACATCCGGATCTGTTCAAATGTGGGAAATGAATCCGGATGGAAGTAAACCAACACAAATCACAAATATTGATGAGGGTATTACCGGATTTGGATATTCTCCCGATCAAAGCAAAATATTTTACACAAAAAGTGTAAAGCTTGATGAAAGTGTTTATGATTTACATCCGGATCTACCTATGGCAAATGCACGGATTGAAAACGATATTATGTACCGCCATTGGGATACATGGCACGATTACACTTATAGTCATGTTTTTATAGCCGACTACAAAAAAGGAAAAGTGGGCGAAGGAAAAGATATTATGGAAGCGGAAAGATTTGATTCTCCTACCAAACCTTTTGGAGGTACGGAACAAATTACCTGGAGTCCCGATAGTAAAACTCTGGCTTATGTTTGTAAAAAGAAAACCGGAGAAGCGTATTCAGTTTCGACAAATTCTGATATTTATTTTTACAATGTTGAAACTGGAAATACCATCAATTTTACTTCAGGAATGATGGGCTACGATATGAATCCTGTTTTCTCACCTGATGGGAAATACATAGCCTGGGAAAGTATGGAACGCGATGGTTATGAATCGGATAAAAACAGGTTATTTGTTGCCGATTTAAAAACCGGAGAAAAGAAGGATTATACTTCAGATTTTGATCAAAATGCCGGTGGGCTGAGCTGGAGCGACGATAGCAAATCAATATATTTTATCAGTAATATTCATGCCACAGAAGAAATTCATCGTTTGGATTTGGCGGATGGCTCGATTGCACGTTTAACCGATGGTATTCACGATTATCACAGTGTAACCAAGGCCGGAGATATATTAATTGCAGATAAAGTTTCCATGTCGCAGCCTGCCGAGTTGTACCGTGTGGATTTGGTAACAGGAAAAGATGAGGCTTTAACAAGCATCAATAATGGAATTCTTGATCAACTTACTTTGGGAAAAGTGGAAGAACGTTGGTTAAAAACTACCGATGGCAAACAAATGCACACCTGGGTGATTTACCCTCCGCATTTCGATCCTTCAAAAAAATATCCCACACTGTTATACAACCAGGGTGGTCCGCAAGGAACGGTTAGCCAGTTTTGGTCGTACCGCTGGAATTTTCAAATGATGGCAGCCAATGGCTATATTGTTGTTGCACCAAACCGTCGTGGTTTACCGGGTTTTGGTGTTGAATGGAACGAGCAAATTTCGAAAGACTATGGTGGTCAAAACATTAAAGATTTGCTGACTGCAATTGATGAAGTTGCCAAAGAACCCTTTGTCGACAACGATAATTTAGGTGCGGTTGGTGCAAGTTATGGTGGTTTCTCTGTAATGTATCTGGCCGGAAATCATGAGGGACGTTTTTCAGCATTTATAGCGCACGATGGAATTTATAATTTTGAGCACATGTATACCACAACGGAAGAAATGTGGTTTGTAAACTGGGATTACGGCGGCGCCTACTGGGATAAAACCAATGCAACTGCACAACGTAGTTACACCTTTTCTCCGCACAAATATGTACAAAACTGGGATACTCCGATTTTAATTGTTCAGGGGGAAAAAGACTACCGGGTTCCACCGGAGCAGGGATTGGCAGCTTTTAATGCAGCAATTTTGAGAGATGTGCCGGCTCAGTTATTATATTTTCCTGAAGAAAATCATTGGGTGTTGGAACCTCAGAATGGAATTCTTTGGCAAAGAACTTTCTTTGGCTGGTTGGATAAGTATTTGAAGTAAAGAAGAATTAACCGCGAAGTGCGCTAAGAAGGCACAAAGTATAGAAAGATAAATTCTTTGTGAACTTTGTGCCTTCTTTGTTTTTTCTCTGTGGTTAAAACGTAGCTTGACAAGCATTCATAATCCATTATAAGCCTTAATAATATCTTCAACACTTTTATTAATCTCATCATCTACAACCTGCCAATCCGGATTGTTCCTGTACCAGGCAATTATTTCCTTAACCCCTTCTGAAAAAGGTATTTTACATTGAAATTCAGGAACCAGCTTTTTGATTTTTGAATTGTCAAAAATTACAGAGTGGGATTTGTCTCCCAAAAGTCCTGCACCATGTTCAGGATAATATTTGGCGATAAAATCAGATGGAATATGTATTGCATTTAACTCTACTCCCAATTCATCAGCCATCAGTTTATAAATCTGATTCCAGTTTAGTAATTCGTCAGAAGTAATATGAAAGGCTTCTCCAAGTGCTTCTTTTAACCCAAACAAACCCAGGAATCCTACAGCAAAATCGGTATTGTGTGTTAACACCCAAAGCGAAGTTCCATCTCCGGGAATGATAACTTTCTTTCCTTTTATCATTCTGTCGAGAATGGTATAACCCCAGTCGGTAGGAATTAAAGTATTATCGTAGGTGTGTGACGGGCGTACAATGGTAACCGGAAATCCACTCTTTTTATGTGCATCCAGTAAAATCTGTTCACATTCAGCTTTGTCTCTGGAGTATTGCCAAAAAGGATTAATTAACGGAGTTTCTTCGGTTATGGGTAATTTAGAAATTGGCTTCTCATAAGCTGATGCTGAGCTGATAAAAATATATTGATCTGTAATTCCTGAAAAAATTTCAATATCTGCATATACATGCTCAGGTACAAAACTTATCCAGTTTACAACCACATCAAAATGTTCATCTTTTAAGACTTTTTTCGTTTCCTTAATATTTCTGATATCACCAATAATATTTTTTACATCCTCAATTTTTCTGTGACTTTTGCCCCTGTTTAAATGGTATAATTCAACACCCGATTTAACTGCCAGTTTCGAAACCGCTGAACTAATTATACCTGTTCCTCCAATAAAAAGTACTTTCATAATGTTTAAAATTTCAAATTAGTGATTTAATAAAATCTTCATTAAATGTTCGGCTGTCAGTTCTCCTTTAAGTTTTATTCTGTCCCCTGGAGTTCCGTCACCAACCTCATAAGTAACAGCTTCAGCTCCAAATTCGTCAAAGATTGAAGTGGTCGAGTTAATTTTGGCTGCATCTATTTCATTCGGTCGGATATTAGGGGTGTAATCCGGAATTTCATTTCCCATTGCGGAAATTACTTTGGGAACCAGGCCGGGTAAATTCCCTTTTAATTCAGGAGAAATCGTATAATAAATGTCGTGGAATGTTGAATGAAAATCAATGGCAAAATAAAACTTACTTCCGTTTTTGATTTGTTCTTTCATAAATTTTCTAACTGCCTGTGTTTCCGGTTGATTAAATTTTTCCCAATCCCGGTTTAGATCTATTCCTCCTGCATTATGCCGCCAGTGTCCGTTATCTACACCATCAGGATTTATACATGGTACTACCAAAATTTTGTATTCTTTTCTAAAGTTATCAGAAAGATTATCGTTTGCAGTAAGTCTTTCTACAAATGCTTTCATTGCTAACCAACCAGTAACTTCGGGAGGATGTTGCCGGGATAAAACCATTATCATTTTTTTACTCTCAGTATTGCCAATTTGTAACGAATAAATTGGCCTGTTTTCTTTGCTTTTACCTATCTCACTCATCGTTACAAAGGTTTTTTTTGCTAATTCAGCAGACCAATGATTTACGTCTTTTGAAACGATTAATTCCTGTGCAGCTACCCATAAAGTATCAGTACCTAACTTAAGATTTAAATCACAGAATTTACCTCTTTCGCCTTTATTTATAGACGCAGTATCAGCCAAAAACAATGTCGAATCCAAATTTGCCCATGTTTTTCCATTGTTGCTGATTTTTGGATAATAACGATGTCCAACACCCTCATTATATGTGATTTTTAGTTGAATGTTTTTTGGAATTTCTGACCAGATTTTAAAAGCATACCATGGACTTGCATTAATGGGAGTATTTTCAGGTGTGATTAATACGGTAACTTCATCATCTCCTGTTAAAGCCACACCATTCAGCCGGGCACCATCAAATTCATTTGAACAATAAATACCATTTCCTAAATCAAAGGTTTTCTTTAACTGGTATTGGATTGGACGTGTTAATGTACTTACCCTTTTTATTGGTGCTTGTCCTTTCCATACCGTCTCCCTGGATTTACATGAAAAAAGGACAATCCATGCTGACAAAAAGAAAAGTAAATATTTGATTTTTAGATTTCTCATCGGTTTTATGGTTATTTAAAATAATGTTTTAAAAAGCATTTAAATAATTACAGGATGGTAGTTTTATTCATTTAACAGCTCCTCAATCAATTGCCTGGTTTCCTTTTTATAATGGTCATAATTATCCCCTGTTCCCGGGCCTGAAAAACCAGTATGAATTTCCCTGATTTCTCCTTTTCTGTCAATAAAAATGGCAGTTGGATACGAAATAATTTTATTTAACATCGGTAAAGATTTTGCCGCTTCAGTTTTATTGGCAGGGCCTGCAAGCAATAATTCGTATGGAACATTCAGATCATTCCTGAAACGATTAATCCTGGTTTTGAAATATTCAAATTCATTTTTGGTTTCAAAATCCAATCCAATAATTTCCAGACCTTTTACATTGTATTTATTGTATAACTCAACCAGATATCTTGTTTCATCCATACAGTTAGGGCACCAGGTTCCAAAAATCTGCACAATCACAACTTTGTTTTTAAATTTCTCATCATCCAAAGAAATGGTCTCACCATTGTCATTGGGAAAGGAAAATGAAAGTTTGTCGAAACCGGATTTAATGTAGGTGAGTTTTTTCATATCTCCCAAAACCGGATTATCTGTTCTTTCCGCTATCCAGGATTGTTTCCATGTATCTCCCGAATAAAACATTCCTTCCAGTTTTCCATCGGTTTGAGTGGCAGTAAACAGAAAAGCATGGGCGCCATCAAAACACGACATTTGCATTCGATTACCATTTACAACTCCCTCGAGATAACGAAAATCACCTACTTCAGTTTGAAATGTTCCGGTAATCAAATTTTTGTTTTGAGTGAAAACTCCAACAGCATCACTGCTTCTTTCGCCACTTCCAAAGGTGGCCTTCCAGTTTCCTGAAAATTGTGTAGTGGGGGGATTTGAAACTGAAAACCGGTTTTCTTCATCAAACCGGGCTATAAAGGGAATAGGTGAAATCTTGGTTTTATTGTAATTGTAATAATCACCGGTAATTGAGTTTTTAAAAAATTTGCCTTTAAACTCAGAACCAAAAACGGGCATTTTTATAAAAACAGAATCTTCTTTGTACGAAATTTCTTTTACTTCTATTCTTTCGTCTGCATTTTTTATAATCAACTCATTTGCACTTACAACCTCGACATTAAAAGGAATTTTTAAATCCCGGTTTTCATTGTCGACATAGAGTTCAAAAAGCCAATTGCCGGATTTTAGTTCGGATTTTGTGCCTGGAGAATCGCAAGAAAAAAATAAAAGTAATAAAACCAGAAGTATAAGATTTTTCATAAAGCGAGCTATTTTTGCTAAAACTAAACAATTTCATTCAAAACACTATTTTTGAATCAAAATTGAAAAAGAACTTTTCATGCAAAAAATACACGTCGGATTTTTGGGTGCAGGCGGAATTGCACAGGCTCATGTTTATTCAATTCAGGCTTTGCCATTTTATTATAAAGAAGTTCCTCAAATTGTACTTGAATCTGTCGCCTCTGCAAGGGAGGAAAGCAGAACAGGCTTTGCTCAAAAATTTGGTTTTAATCAGGCGCAATCCGTTGAAGAATTTTCTAAAAATGAACGGTTAGAAGCCGTGTATATTCTTGGGCCAAACAAAATTCATTTCGAACATTTTAAAATGGCTTTAAAAATGCCCAAGGTAAAATCAATCTATCTTGAAAAACCGGTTTGCTCGTCCCTGGAAGAAGAGGAGAAAATGAAAGAGCTTTTAGAGAAACATGGTGCTTCTGTAAAAATTCAGGTGGGTTTTCAGTATCCTCAAACCTCTTCGGTTCGGGAAGCAATTAAATTTTGGAAGTCCGGGAAACTGGGCAATCCCATTCATTTCGATTTAAAGTATTACCACGGCGATTATTTGCAATCGGCTTATCGCGAAAAGCGGGTAACCCGTTTAACTCCGGCACCCGACGGTGGAGCCATGGCAGATTTGGGTTCTCATGGAGTAAGTTTGCTGATGGCATTTTTGGGCGAAGATTTAGAAATAACCGGGGCTTTGCAAGGAGGTAGTTTTGATGATGTACCTGCCGGTTCCGATTTATTTAGTTCGCTTTCTTTAGTTGAATCAAAAACAGGGGCAGTTGGAAACATGTCAGCAAGCAGGATAAGTTCGGGTACAGGAGATTTGGTACATCTCGAGATTTATGCTGAAAAGGGAGCAATTCGATATTCGTCGCACAACTCTGAATATTTTGAATATTATTTGGAAGGTTCAAATCAATGGGTAAAACAGATGGTGGGCAGCAATTACAAGCCTGTTACCAGTTTCCCGTCAGGACATGTTCCTCCGGGCTGGTTGCGTTCGATGGTGCATGCACATTATCGGTTTTTTACCGGCGATGATGCGGAATCCTTTAATACCGATTTGAATCATGGGCTGGCAGTTCAACGAATTGTTCGTGAAACGGCTGAGCATTTATCGGAGTTCAGAAAAAAGTGGAATAACTAAATATAAAAAAATCAATGTGGAAGCGTCCCTCTTTTTCAAAGGGGGTGGCCGACTCAGGAGGTCGGGGGATTAACGATAGTTATGTGAGATTTAGTTTTTAAATAAAAGATTTAATCCCCCTTTATTTCCCCCTTTTCAAAGGGGGACGAAACAAAACAGAGTAAAAAAATGGTGAGTAGAAAAAGTGGAATATTATTACATATTACTTCCCTGCCGGGAAAAGATGGAACAGGAACTTTTGGGAAGGATGCATACAAATTTGTAGATATACTTTCAAAGGCAAAACAAAAACTCTGGCAAATTCTGCCGCTTGGTCAGGTTGGGTTTGGTGATTCTCCTTACCAGTGCTATTCGGCTTTTGCAGGTAATATTCAGCTTATCGATTTGGAGTTTCTGGTTGAAGATGGCTGGCTTGAAAAAAGGGATATCAAAGCACCTGCTTTTAGCAAATCCAAAGCGGAGTTTACAAAAGCTGCGGAATGGAAAAAACCGGTGTTCAAAAAGGCTTACGAAAATTTCCAAAAAAATACCAAACCTTTTATTGAAGAGTATCTTTATTTTCAATACGAACACAATTGGTGGCTAAACGATTTTACCCTTTTTATGGCATTAAAAGAATTTTTAAAAGGCGAATCGTGGAATAACTGGCCAAAAGAAATTAAGTTCAGAGAACCAAAGGCACTGGAGAAATACAGCAAAAAACTTCACGAAGAAATTGACTTGTGGAAATTTATGCAATGGCAGTTTTTCAGACAGTGGCATCGCTTAAAAGATTATGCCAACTCAAAAGGTATAGAAATTATAGGGGATGTCCCACTTTATGTTTCCAATGACAGTGCTGATGTTTGGGCAAATACCGATATTTTTCATTTGGATGAAAATCTGGAACCCACAGAAGTTGGTGGAGTTCCTCCTGATTATTTTAGCAAAACAGGGCAGCTATGGGGAAACCCGGTGTTTAACTGGCAACGGCTCGAGGAGCGTCAGTTTGACTGGTGGTTATCGCGACTTCATTTTAATACCAATATGTTTAACCTGGTTCGGATTGATCATTTTCGGGGACTGGAATCCTATTGGTCGATCCCGGCAGGCGAAAAAACTGCCATAAATGGAAAGTGGGTGAATGCCAAAGGTTTTGAGTTGTTGGCAAAGTTTAGAGATGAATATGGTGGATTACCTTTTATCGCCGAAGACCTGGGTTTGATAACTCCTGAAGTTGAAAAGCTTCGTGATGATTTGCACCTAACCGGAATAAAAGTGCTTCAATTTGCATTTGGCTCAGACTCTACCAATGTAAATCTGCCACACAATTATAAAACCAATTTCCTGGTTTGTACCGGAACACATGATAATGACACTACTTTGGGTTGGTTAAATTCAGCAAAAGGAAAAGAGAAAAAAATGATTCAAAAATATATTAGTGAAACTGAGAAGAATTTGTCCAAAACAATTGAAATGGTGTTTGCATCGACGGCCAAAATGGCGATAATTCCAATGCAGGATATTCTCGGCCTGGGAACGGAAGCGCGAATGAATACTCCCGGTACACCATCAGGAAACTGGCACTGGCGTTTTGAATGGAAACAACTGAAGCGAGAACAATTAAAAAATTTGAAAGATTTGACGGAGACGTATAACCGATAAATATTATACCTGAAAATCCCTTAAGTGTAATTATTACATTATGCACGTCATTCTGAATTTATTTCAGAATCTTATCATGATTGAATACAGGAGCTTAAAGAGAACCTGAAACAAGTTCAGGTTGACGTTCATCTATAATATGATGGATTACGGTCATTTAAAAATTGAATTATCAGAATCATTTTTACAAATTCTGATTCGATTCAAATTTAATTTCAATAAGTTTACTGTTTAATTTTGAAACTTGTTACTAACCTTGACGACAAAATCAACAAACCCAATAAAAGTTCATTCCATTTTAATCAGCATATTTTTGTTATGCATTACTGTAAAAGGATTTTCAGAAGTTAATAAATTAGATATTAACGAACGTAAACAGTTTTTTTATCAATCAATTGATCAACTCAATTCTACCCAAAACAATCCAAAACTTGGTGTGTGGTTAAGGCCATATATTAAGTATGATTCCGGGTTAATGGATACCTACTACAAGGAGTTACTTTCCGGTTATCAAAATAAGGAAAATCAGCTTAATTCAAATCAGAAGATAAAATGGTTATATGAGCTTGCATTTATTCAAACCGATTACGATTCTTTACATTTAGCACAAAAGTCGCTTAAAAAAGCACTAATGCTAACAAACAAAGAAAAATATCTTGATGTTTATTTGGCTCTTCGTTTACAACTGGCTTATGTACATCGTCAGTTAAATCAGTGGGCTTTGGCGAAAGATATTCTTGTTGAATTGGTTGATCTGGCAATTCAAAATAACAATAGAAAAAAAGAGATTCACTTTAAATATTGGTTGGCGGAGATTCTTTCAAACCTTGGGGAATACGATGAAGCACTTGTACTGGCAAATGAGCTTTATGAAGAATCGATGGCGGTAGGGGATTCAGTAAATTCCTGTTACAATTTAATTCAGTTGGGAAATGTTTCCGCTTTTATTGATAACGATACCAGCTATTTCGAATATTACCGCAAAGCAATAAATCTTGCCAACAATACCCAAAGCAGGAACATACAAGGAGTAACGCTTATGGTCGTAGGGAGTGCCTATTTCAAAACTGAAGAATATAAATTGGCCTTAAGTTATCTTGAAAGAAGCCTGGAATTTGAGAACGATTTAACAACCCGAGAAAAAATTAATCTTTATGTTGAACTTTGCAACGCCTATTTGGAAGAAGATAAAATAGAGCTTGCCAAAAAATATATCGATTTAGCATCTGTTACAGTTAAAGATGTTAGGGGATATTTATATCCCTCAAAAGTTAAAATTGGCCTGGCAAATTATTATCAAAAAACTGCTTCTTATAATTTGGCATTATCTCGTTATAAAGAAATTGCGGAGGTTTTAAAAAAGTATAACAATTTCAAGGAATTGTCCGGGATTTACAAAAAAATGTCGGATGTAAATGCAAAACTTGAAAACTATGAACTTGCTTTAATTTATCTCGACTCATCTCAATATTTCAACAATAAACTGGTCGAAAAAAACAATACCAACATAATTGCCAAAGCAAGGGCGGAAACCGATTATTTTATACAAAAAGCTGAAATATCTGATCTGCTTGCCTCAAATAAAATAGATAAGGAAAAAAACAAAAGACTCAAATTATTCATCGTTGCTCTTGCTGTATTTTTAGTGTGTATTGTATTGTTTTATATCATTAGCAGACGCCAGTTACTAAAAATCAGAGAATCACATATAAACCTGGTCAAACGTAACCTTGAACTAGATCAGGCAAACAAAAAATTGTTTCTGGGTGAAAATAACAATGAGACCAAATCTGTTTCGATTGAGAACCGGAAAATGAATGAACTCTACAAAGAATTAAATATCTTGTTATATAAAAAAGAAATATATATTAATCCCGACCTTTCGCTGGTGATTCTGGCACAAAAACTAAATACCAATACATCCTATCTTTCAGCCGTTATTAATCAGAAATATAACAGCAATTTTAAAACACTTTTAAATAAGTTAAGGGTAAACAAAGCCAAAGAAATACTGGTAAACAAAGAGTTTGAAAATTACAGCATGGAAGGAATTGCCAACGAAGTAGGTTTTAAATCGCGGTCCGGTTTTTATCAATCGTTTAAATTGTTTACAGGGCTTACACCGACCCAGTATGTAGCCAATTATCAAAGACTGGCAAATTCAAAGGCGGTTTGAATGATTCAGTTTTTAAAGATTATATTTTTAGATTACTTGCTTGCCAGAAACCCGGATACTTCCACATTGTCCTGTTTTATAAAACAGGACTACTAATTCTTGTAAACCTAACTGTTCTTTGTTTTTTTTGTTCAGAATTTAATATTCAACAATCAGTTTTACTCCCGGGTTATGAGAACCATAAAAAATGAGAAAGAAATTTTAACGATGCTAGATAAACTTCTGGGAAAACAAAAAATATATAAAAACCAAAAACTATCCTTAATAAACCTGTCGAAAGAACTTAATACCAATACTTCTTATCTGTCAACCATAATCAACACACACTACCATTGCAACTTTAAAACTTTAATTAACCAATTAAGGATAGATGAGGCCTGTATAATAATGATGAAAAATAAACACCAATCTTTAAGTATAAAAGGTATTGCCGAAGAAGTAGGGTTTAAATCTCGCTCCAGATTTTATCTTGCCTTTAAAAAATACACAGGATTATCACCTTTACAATATATTTCAAATAGAAGTAAATAGATTTAAAAACGCATTTCAAAAAGCATATAAACCTAATCTCACAAAATCAACCACAATGAAGAAATTTGTATTACTTTCAATCGTCACTCTAATATTTGCCAACTTTTTAATTGCACAAACCGAACTTTTATCGAATCCAGATTTTAATAATGGAACAAATGGTTGGTGGTCGAACGGAGCAGATGTTTCTGCCAGCAATGGAAAAGTATTTGTTAACATTACCAACCCTGGTACTAATAGCTGGGATATACAGCTAGGCCAGGGTGGACTAACACTAAAAAAAGACCATAAGTATATCCTTTGCTGGCGTGCAAAACGCGAAAGTGGTTCCTTGAGTTTTGGTGTTCAGCTGGGAGAAGAACCATGGACGTCTTATATGAATGATACACCAGATAATTTTAGTGACGACTGGAAAGAAAACTGTATTGAATATATCCATAACGACCATGATGTTAGCAATATAGGGATAACCGTAAATATGGGTGGTAACGATGCAAATGCCACTTTCGAATATATTTCGCTAAAAGAAGAAAAAGTAAATGATAAGGTAGAACCCATCGCTGATTTTATTGGAAAATCATTTTCACATCCCGGTAATATGGAACTTAAAAACGTTCCTCAGTTTGTATGTTTGAGTTTTGATGACAATGCTTTTGCCGATGGAGTTGAGTGGTTGTGCAAGGAAGCTGAAGACCTAAAGAATCCTAATGGAAATAATATTGGGTTATCGTTTTACTCAAACAGTACTTCGTTACAAACCGATAAGGAATTGGTTAATATATTCAATAAATATCTGGCAACACCAAATTCTCCTCACGAACTTGGTAATCATACATACGATCATCCGCAGCTTGAACCGGGAAGATCTGTAAACGAATGGAAAAACATCATTCAAAAAGGGATGGATTCCTTGGCGCACTACACCAATATTTCTTTAGCCAAATTGCAGCAGTCCGGTTTTAGGGCTCCTTATCTTGGAATCAATGAAGAATTGTTTACTGCTTTAAACGAAATGGGTATACGGTACGACCATTCAACTATCTCTTATTTAAACGAAAGCAACGA
>CAJXZG010000101.1 GCA_913063265.1 uncultured Prolixibacteraceae bacterium
CCTCCGGTTGCAAAAAGAGCAAAGCCTATCAAAACCATTTGAAGGGGATTTAACAAAACGAAGTTTATTTCTTGTAAAATAACTTTTGTAATGATTACATTAATATTGTGTGCAAGAATAACACCTATCCAAACAAATCGGGTTGAAAGCGCAGCGTAGGTTGTAACCCTGTGTTTTCTGAAGAAAAAGAAATAAATGGTAATTCCTATCACCGCAATTCCCATAGTTATTTGTAAAACATCCATAAGATTTCTCATCCACCAGGACGTTAAAAACGCATTTTTGTAATAGTTCCAAAAATTACTTACAGATAATGCAAATCCCCATATAATCAGTAAAATACCATCGTTCATAAGTGCTTTTTTTGAACTGACAATAGCGGCTTTCATTACCTGTAAAGATTTTTTCTCATCAAAAGAAAGGTCGTGAAGTTCAGCTGATTCCATCGTATCTTTTTTTTATTTAGTTATAAAATTAAATAAGTTTGTATTACAAACCAAATTTGTTTAAACATTTTATGACTTTAATCAAAATTGAATTCAATCAGTTAATAATCAATTTAGTCGTGCTACTGGATTTTTCTGAATTAATTTTTACCAGATAAATTCCTTTTTTTAATGCACCTGGATTTACTTCTGTATTTGAACCGCGAATAACGGTTTCATAAATTAACTTACCATCCAATGAAAATATTTGGAGCGCATATTTTTCAGAATCGACAAAAGAAGAAACATGCACTGAAAAATTACCCGTTGTAGGATTTGGAAATATTTTGAATTTTTTACTGTTGTCAGATGTTTCTGAAATCCCGGTGGGTGGATTTTCAATAATCTCTGTTAAACTGATATTATCTATATAAAACTTACCAAGGAATTGTCCTATTCCAAAATACAATCTCACATTGTCATCATCGCGAGGCATATCAAGCGTTAATTCATACTCTTTCAGATTGGTTGTTACTGTGACTTTTTTTGAAATTATTGCTCCCCAGTCGGCATAATTTTTCGAAACAGTGATGGCTACCGTTTTTTGCATATCCGCATAAGCCTCAAAAGTCAGGCGGTATTTTCCCTTTTTTAAAGACAGTCCCGATTCCTGAAAACCAAATTGCCAGTCAACACCGGTAGTTTTTGTAATGTTGTTTACAAACATCCCATCCTCTATCGAAAGCGAGTAGTTAATTTGGTCGTAATCATGCACATAGTGTTTCCATGGGCCCCATCCAAAATCAAAACCACTGTTACTAAGTATCTCATTTTCTTTTTTGAAATATGGTGAAAGCAGGGTGTTTTTAACCACTTTAAAAGTAAATGGATTTGCTCCACTCATGTGCTTCCATCCCTGAAAAACATATCCTGAATCGGGAATAGCAGTAACAGTAACTTCAGTATTCTCAGGGTAAGAGTCCAGTTTGGGAGATATGTCAATCTCACCGTTTTTAAAATCCTGGACTTCAAGAGTAAATGGGCCCTCGCTTTCCTGTAATTGGTAAACTCGTACGTAATCCACTAAAAATTTGTGCGGAAGTTTTGAATCATCAACTCCATCATAGCCACCCCAGTTGCCACCGTAGGCTAAATTAAAAATCAGGTAAAACTCCTTATCAAAAGGCCATACTCTGTAATCGTCGGCGGGTTTGTTATATTCATGAACTTTTCGGTCGTTGGCATACCACTCAATTTTATCGGGTGTCCAAATTAGCTCATATTTAATAAACGAAAGCCAGGGATTTCGAACCACTCTTTCAGGGCCGCTACCATATGAATCGTGTCCATCGCCCTGAGTTCCTTCAAAATGTGTATTAAAATAAAGGTTTTGAGGTTCAACCCCCACATATTCCATAATATCGATTTCACCACTTCTGGGCCATCCTCCATACTCGTTATAAGTGGGCATCATCCATAGGGCAGGCCAGGTACCTTTTCCCCCGGGGACCAGTGCACTTATCTCGATCTTACCATATTTCCAGTCGCCCACACCTTTGGATATAATGCTTGCCGAGGTATAATCGGCATCCTGATATTTTTCTTTTTTTGCTTCAATAATTAGCACCGTATCTTCAATCCGTGCATTTTCCCACCGACTGGTATAATACTGTAATTCATTGTTCCGAAGTTTTCCAATTTCGTGGCTCCATTTTGTACTGTCAGGTAATCCGGGGGTGTTAAACTCGTCGTTCCATACCATTACGTATTTCTGAGAAAATGCAGAGAATGTAATGACCAATAAAAATATAGTTGTAAGTATTTTATTCATATTCAATTGTTTAATTATTCATGTTTTCAATCTTTTCCGCAATCTGTAAGATTACCTTTTTTTCATTGTATTCTGCGCAATGTCCCGTTACCGGAGTAAAATTGACCGATGCATCAGATTTTGGATTATCCATTTTCTGTAACATTTCATCGAATGTTCTTGTTGCATGGTTTAAATAAAAATGATCCATATCGGCTGCCCAAATCCATATTTTACCCTGTATTTTAGGCCCCAAAGATTCCCAGTTATTTTCAACAAAATGCTTCAAATCGTATTTTTTCCAGTATTCAGCAATATTATTGTCAATCTCACCGGTGGCAGGATGAAACAACGGTTTAGGCAAACCATCTTCGCCTTTTTCAGAATACAAAGCTGTAAAAGCACTAAATTGTCCTCCCGAAGTGACATAGGTATCAGACCAACCCAAAACATTTTCAAACTGAATAAAATCCTTTTGTGACAAAATAGGTTCACCCGTTACATTTCGTACTATGGGTCTCAGATAATCGTATTCATTGTAAAAGGCATTCTTATCCCTGTAAATATTGATAAGTTGAAAATTTTCGAAATCCACAGCATCGGGACTGTATGAAAAACATCCCCCAAAAAAGTCGGCATAGAAAAGTTGCAAAGCAAGTGAAACCCAACCGCCGGTGCTGCAGCCCTCTACGAATCGGGATTCAGCAGTACCCTTTGCCCGGTATTCATTTTCAATATGAGGGATTAACTCTTCCGTCAATGCTTTTCCGTAAGGCCCGCTGTTATCCGAGTCCAGCTGGTAACAATCGCCAAACGGGCCTTCACCATCTAAATATACGTTCAGAATTTCAGGCGCTTCTTCCGAAGTCCACCAATCCATATTTCTTTCAAACCTGTTTGCACGGGTGTATCGCCCACCATAACCTGCTATATTATAACGAACTGCATAAGTTTTGTTTAAATCTTCATAGTAATTTCGGGGTAAAACAACAGCCGCTTTTAAACGCATCTCCTTTCCCCACCAGTCCGAAAGAATTTTGCTTTTAATATTCACTTCTTTTACCAACTCATGTTTTATTAGCTTTGTTGGTTCAATAGTTTTAGTAAGGTCCAACTCAATGGTTTTATCTTCGGTGAAATCCAATAAAACGGCTTCACTGTGCAAATTTCCGGGAGCATTAATACGGGATTCTGTTTTATCCTGATCCCACAGCACCTGAATTTTATACTTTCCTGTCGGGATTTCATTTAACGAAACTTCAACAGATTTTACAAAGGGTACATTCTCATCAAATGTAAAAGAGTTATCAGCATTCCAATCATTTAAATTTGTCGCAAAAATCATGTTTGATTTATTAGGCCATGTATTTGTTCTGGGTTCTCTTTGTTGATTGCTGCTAACAAAAAGGAAAATCCTTCCGTTTTCTTTGAAATTGTTTTTTAATTCATCCGAAACCGTAGTAGTTACTTTTAAAGAGGCCGTTTGCGTAAATCCTTTAAAAACCAGTAAAGTGCTGAAAATGAATATAAATAAAATTTTCTTTGTCATCTTGTAGATTTGTTGTTAAATAAATCAAATCAAAAATAGAAAACATCTTAGATTTTTCTTGTTTTTTGCATTGATTTAAAAGTTAAGAATGCCATCGAATTAATAAAAACAAAAAGTCGAACACCTAAGTTTTGTATCTTTGTTCAGCACAAATTTTTTTAAACTCAAAAAACTATGTCATTTAAGTATCAAAAACCTTTTCCGATATTAAAAGACGATACAAATTATCGTCTGCTTTCAAAAGAATATATTTCTACTATCGAAGTTGAAGGACGTGAAATTTTAAAGATAGAACCCGAGGCTTTGGAACTTTTAGCAAAAGAAGCCTACACCGATGTTTCATTTTATTTGCGGACAGCACATCTCGAGAAGTTAGCGGCTATTCTGAAAGATCCGGAAGCTACGGATAATGATCGGTTTGTAGCACATACAATGTTAATGAACCAAGCAGTTTCCGCAGAGGGCGAATTGCCAACTTGCCAGGACACGGGCACTGCCATCGCTATTGGAAAGAAAGGTGAAAATGTATTTACGGGTGTTAACGATGCCAAACACATTTCTCAGGGAATTTACAATACTTATCAGGATAAAAACCTTAGGTATTCACAGGTCGTTCCGTTTACTATGACCAAAGAAAAGAATACCGGAACCAATTTGCCTGCACAGATTGATATTTATGCTGAACAAGGGAATGAATATGAGTTCCTGTTTATTACCAAAGGAGGTGGATCGGGAAATAAAACCTTTTTATATCAGCAAACTAAATCGTTGTTGACAGAAGAAAATCTGACCAAATTTGTTCAGGAGAAGATTATGGATTTGGGAACTTCAGCATGTCCTCCTTATCATTTGGCTCTGGTGATTGGAGGAACATCTGCAGAAGCTACGCTGGCAACGGTTAAAAAAGCATCGGCAGGTTATTATGATAATTTACCTACCGAAGGAAATGAAAGCGGACAGGCATTTCGTGATTTGGAGTGGGAAGAAAAGGTAACTAAAATTTGTCAGGAGAGTGGAGTAGGTGCACAGTTTGGAGGAAAGTATTTTGTTCATGATGTTCGTGTAATCCGTTTGCCTCGACATGCAGCTTCCTGTCCGGTTGGTTTGGGAGTTAGCTGTAGCGCCGACAGAAATATCAAAGCAAAAATTAATAAAGACGGTATTTTCCTTGAAGAACTGGAGAAAAACCCTGCAAGATTTTTACCGGCAAAAGCGCCTTCATTAAGTCCGGCAATCGATATTGATTTGGATCAGGGAATGGATAAAGTTTTAGCGGAATTAACAAAATACCCAACAAAAACCCGTTTGAATTTAAGCGGAACTTTAATTGTTGCTCGCGACATTGCCCATGCCCAAATTAAACAAATGCTTGACGAAGGAAAACCAATGCCTGAGTATTTCAAAAAACACCCTGTTTATTATGCAGGTCCGGCAAAAACACCAAAAGGAATGGCATCGGGAAGTTTTGGTCCAACAACGGCAGGCCGAATGGACCCTTATGTTGATGAATTCCAAAGCAAGGGAGGTTCATTAATTATGCTTGCAAAAGGAAACCGTTCGCAGGCAGTTACCAACGCTTGTAAGAAATATGGTGGATTTTATCTTGGTTCGATAGGAGGTCCGGCAGCAATTCTAGCCAAAAATAGTATTAAGTCTGTTGAAGTGGTTGATTTTGAAGACCTTGGAATGGAAGCCGTTCGCAAGATAAAAGTTGAGAACTTCCCCGCATTTATTATAGTAGATGATAAAGGAAACGATTTCTTCAAGGAATTGTAAATCAATATGAAATAATATTTTAACCGTTCTTGTTTGATTACAGCAAACATGAACGGTTTTTTTTTGTTATTTTTTGCATAAGTATTTTCATAATTTGAAATGAAATTAAAATGCTGGAAATTATCATAATATGCATTGCAGCATTTGCAACAGCCATCTTAACATTTTTCTCGGGTTTTGGTTTAGGAACCATTTTGATGCCTGTTTTTGCGTTATTCTTTCCTGTTGATATTGCTATCGCTTTAACAGGAGTTGTTCATTTTGCAAATAATCTGTTTAAAATAATACTGGTAGGAAAATTCGCCAATAAAAAGGTATTGATAAAATTTGGGATTCCCGCTATTCTGGCCTCATTTGCAGGAGCCTGGTTATTGCTTAGAATCACAGTATTACCCACATTATTTCAATACAGAATGTTTGGAAATGATTATGAAGTGACACCTGTAAATTTAACTATCGCTCTTTTATTAATGGTATTTGCTTTGATGGAAGTACTACCCCGATTTCAAAAACTACAGTTTAGTGGCAATAAGTTAATTATAGGTGGTATACTCAGTGGATTTTTTGGGGGTCTTGCCGGAATTCAGGGAGCTTTACGAACGGCATTTTTAATAAAAAGCGGATTAAACAAAAACGCATTTATTGCAACAGGTGTGGTTATCGCATGTTTTGTGGATTTTACAAGACTTTCTGTTTATGCATCTCGTTTTTCAGCATCAAATTTACATGAAAATGTTAGCCTGCTGATCGCTGCAATCTTATCAGCCATTACCGGTGCATTTATTGGGCGTCTGTTACTTAAAAAAATCACCCTTCATTATATTCAAATAATTGTTGCCATCATGCTTTTTGCTATTTCTTTGGTTTTGGGAATGGGTATAATTTAGTGGTCGGAATAATCATTCTAAAATTATCTTTTTAGAAAAGTCCGACTCATATTTTCTTGTTACATTTGGTTTTTTAATCTAAACTAGATGAAAGCTGTTTATTACGAAAAATTTAAGGGACCTGTTGAAATTCGGGAAGTTCCAAATCCGGTTGTTTCAAAAGATAGTGTTATTGTAAAAGTTGAAGCAACAGGACTTTGCAGAAGTGACTGGCATGGATGGATGGGACATGATCCGGATATTGTATTACCCCATGTACCGGGACATGAATTGGCAGGCACTGTTTCAGAAGTAGGAAATGAAATTAAAAATTTCAAAACAGGAGATCGTGTAACAGTTCCTTTTGTAAGTGGTTGTGGTCGTTGCCCTGAATGTAATTCCGGAAATCATCAGGTTTGTGATAAGCAGTTTCAACCCGGTTTTACAGCATGGGGATCTTTTGCCGAATATGTTGAAATAAAATATGCCGATATAAATCTGGTTAAACTCCCGGATGATATTGACTTTGTAACTGCAGCAAGTTTGGGTTGTCGTTTTATTACTTCATTTAGAGCGGTTGTTGACCAGGCAAAAGTAAAAGCCGGAGAATGGGTTGCGATTCATGGCTGCGGTGGAGTGGGCCTTTCGGCGATTATGATAGCTTCGGCTGCGGGAGCAAAAGTAATTGCTGTGGATATTGACGACCAAAAACTGGAATTTGCAAAAAAGGTTGGGGCCAATTTTTTGGTAAATGGGAAAAATGTCGCAAATGTTCCCAATTCGATTATGGAAATTACAGGTCGTGGTTCCCATGTTTCCATCGACGCATTGGGAAGTCAGGAAACCTGTTTTAATTCCATCTCTTGTTTGAGGAAAAGAGGAAAACATATCCAGGTTGGATTAACAACCGCTGAACATAAACACCCTAAAATACCTATGGATAAAGTTGTTGCACACGAAATTGAGATTATAGGAAGTCATGGAATGCAGGCGTTTAGATATACAGAAATGTTTGAAATGATAAAATCAGGAAAACTAAAACCTGAACTTTTGGTTGGTAAAACAATTTCCTTGGAAAAAACTCCTCATGCATTAATGAATATGAATAAGTTTGAAAATGTTGGAGTAACTGTAATTGACAAATTTTGACAGTTGGTTTCACTATAACGTCACCCTGAACTGGTTTCGGGGTCTAATTAAAATGGAAGGTGGATACATTTATATAATGAGCAATAAAAATAGAACAACATTGTATATAGGTGTTACTGGTGAACTTAAAACCCGAATAGTAGATCATAAAAGTGGGATTGGTTCGAAATTTACAACAAGATATCAGTTAATAGATTTAATATATTATGAAGAATTTCCTGATATTTATCAGGCCATTGATCGGGAAAACAATTGAAGAAATGGTACAGGGAATGGAAAATAAATTTGATAAAATCAAAGAATCCTAAAAATGATTGATTTGTATTGGGAAATTCGATAAAATAATAGATGCTGAAACAAGTTCAGTATGACGTACTTAAACTAAAACGCAAAAAATGCAAAACCTTAAAATAACCATCATTCAACCCGATATAATTTGGGAAAATCCAAAAGCAAATTTGGATAAGTATTCAGCTTTTATTGATAAAGTAGAAAACACGGATATAATCATTTTACCTGAAATGTTTACAACAGGTTTTTCTATGAATTTAAATGATTTGAAAGAATCAATGGATGGAGAATCAGTGAGTTGGATGAAAGAAATTGCAATCCAAAAAAATGTTGCCATAGTAGGAAGTTTGATTATTGAAGAAAATGGAAAAGTTTATAATCGTGCAATTTGGATGTTTCCCAATGGCAATTCTTTACATTACGACAAACGCCATTTATTTACAATGGGGCAGGAGCATAAACATTATACCAAAGGAATTGAAAAAACTATTGTGGAATATAAGGGCTGGAAGTTTTGTCCCTTAATATGTTACGATCTGCGTTTTCCCGTGTGGAGCAGGAATACAGAAAATTACGATGTTTTATTGTATATGGCAAACTGGCCTTCTGCCAGACATCATCACTGGAAAAAACTTCTTGTAGCGAGAGCTATTGAAAACCAATGTTATTGTATTGGAAATAACAGGGTGGGCTCTGATGGTATGGGGCTTTCTTATCTTGGCGATTCGGGAATTGTAAAACCTGATGGGACAGATGATTTTATGGGAGATAATGAAAGCCTAAAAACCTTCAAAATTTCATTTTCTGAACTTCAGAAATACAGAAAAAGTTTTCCGTTTTTGGATGACCGCGACGATTTTCAAATTTTATAGATTCAACTCATTCTTCTGATAAGTAGGTTTTTACTTTGGAATATCAGAATTTGTATAACTAAAATTATAGTTGTTAAAACAACAGTATATCAGTATGTTAATAAAATAAATTCAAATTAACTATAAATTTAGTTTGAAAACTAATAAATTAGTTATAGGTTTGTATTGGATATCCATGAGAATATTGTTTAAGTAAAAAATCAAAAAAAATCAAAATCATGAAAAGGATTAAACTGTCAATTTTCCTGTTTACTTTTTTACTTGCAGGAATAGTTCAAGCAAATGTAAATGCTCAAAATAATAAAAGTAAAGATGGTGTTTATTCCAAAGTTGAAATAATGCCGGAATATCCGGGAGGCGTAACAGCATTACGTACAGATATTGCCTCGGAAGTAAAATATCCGGAAGACGCAAAAAAGAAAGGTATTCAGGGTAAAGTATTTGTAACTTTTGTTGTAAACGAAAATGGAAAAGCAGAAGATGCAAAAATTGCAAGAGGAGTGGATTCTACTTTGGACGAAGAAGCTTTACGAGTCATAAACAGGTTAAAAACCTGGGAGCCCGGTAAAGAAAAAGGAAAGGCTGTAAAAGTACAATACACCGTTCCTATCAATTTTGTATTGGATAAAACTAAAAAAAGTAATAATTCCTAAATTTAATAACTTCAACTAAGTTTTTAGGTATAGTTTTTGTGGAAAAGCATTTTGTGTCTAACAATCAATTTAAATTCTAGAAAATGAAAGAATTAACCAAAGCCGAAGAACAAATTATGCAACTTCTTTGGGAACAGGAAAAAGCTTTTGTAAAAGACCTCATTGAAAAAATTCCCAATCCGAAGCCTGCATATAATACGGTATCAACAATTATTAGAATTTTGGAGAAAAAAGGTTTTGTTGGACACAATGCTTATGGCAAAACTCACGAATATTATCCACTTATTACAAGGAAAGATTACACCCGCAATTATATGCGAAATTTTATGAAAAATTATTTTAGCGGTTCTTTCCAGGAAATGGTTTCTTTTTTCGCCAAAGAAGATAAAATGAGCATTTCTGATTTGGATGAGTTAATTAATGATGTAAAACGCGATTTGCAAGACGAAAATTCTGAAAACAATGAATAGCGCTGTAAATTTTATTTTAGAGTCGGGAGTTAGTTTAGCTCTGCTTTCGTTGATTTATGTACTCTTTTTACGAAAAGAGACATTTTTTAAAGCCAACCGTTTGTTTCTGTTGGGGTCGGTAATCTTCTCAGTAATTTTACCGTTTATAAGATTTCAGATATTTAATCCTAAACCGGTTATGTTAGGTGAAGTAACTGTTACTCCGTATCGTAATTTGCTTGAGGCAGTTACAATATACAGTCATGGGGTTTCCGGCAGTGTTGAGCAGGCTATAGTTTCAACTGGTTATTTGACATATGTTTATTTAGCCGGCGTAGCTTTTTTCCTGTTTCGGTTAATTTTTCGTCTTACCCAAATATTTGTACTGATTGGTAAAAAAGAAATAAAAAAGAATGAAGGCTTTACAATGGTTTTATTGGAAAAAGAAACAAATCCATTTTCGTTTTTAAAGTACGTGTTTATTAGCAAACCTGATTTGCAATCCGGAGGTTATAACAAAATGATTGAACATGAACTTGAACATGTTAAACAGGGACATTCTTTTGATGTGCTAATTCTGGAATTGTTAACTGCTTTTCAATGGTTCAATCCGTTTATGTGGATGTTAAACCGGGCAATTCGTGAAAATCATGAATTTCTGGCTGATCAGGCTGTATTAAATACTGGAGTAAAACGTGGATACTACAAAAAGTTATTACTTGACCAATTTGTTGGTGAACAGATTGTTATCGCCAATAATTTTAATTACTCACTAATCAAAAAAAGAATAAAAATGATGTCAAAAATAAAATCATCAAAATACGCAATTGCCAAAACAATTTTTGGTATAGTGGTAGCAGCTTCACTGATTATAGTTTTTGCTTGCGAACAAAAAGAATCAATTGAATCTAACCCTATCGTAAATGTTGAAGATGAAAATTCAATAAAAATAATAACTACGAAAACTGAAGATGGTACTTTAAAAATTGAAGGAAGCAGAGAAGATTTGATAAGTTTCAAAACGAAATTTTCAGAACAGCTTAATTTAAAAGAAGTTACCGATAGTTTGGGAGACTTTTATCTGGAAGTTCGTGTTGAGAAAAAACCCAAAATTCTTGAAAGCGACGAAGAGATATTTTTTATTGTTGAGGAGATGCCGGAGTTTCCCGGTGGCGAACAGGCATTGAGAAAATATATTGCCAATACCGTAAAATATCCTGAAAAAGCGCAGGAAGAAAAAATTCAGGGAAAGGTTTATGTAACTTTTGTAGTCTCAAAAGACGGTTCAGTGGCAAACGCAAAAATTGCCAGAGGAGTTGATCCTTCATTAGATGCAGAAGCATTACGTGTTATAAATGGACTTCCAAAATGGAAACCGGCCAAACAAAGAGGAGAGTTTGTAAATGTCAGTTTTACGGTACCGATTAATTTCAAACTGCAATAAATTTAATGTATAAAGTGTTCCAATAAATTTAATTATTGGAACCTTTTTTTAATATTTTTGCCATGAAAACTTTTAAGCATATCATTTACCTGATAGTAGTGGTGCTATTATTCAATACAGCCCATAGCCAAAACAAACTTGATTTATTAATTCTTAATAAAAAATACAACAAGGCTCTTTTGTTAATTGAACAACAAAACAGTCAAAAACAAGATGTTCAATTGTTGATCAAAAAAGGGTTGATTTATAATAGTTTACAAAACTATCAGGAGGCAGAAAAAGCGTATCGTAAAGCCTTACAACTTGAGCCGGATAATGTTGAAATACTGGTTGAAATGGCAGAATGCCAAACGCTTTTAGGTAACCAGACAGAAGCTGAAAAACACTTCGAAAAAGCGGTAAAACTTGATCCTGATAATTTAATAGTTGCCGCTAAACTGGGAAGAAATTATATCAAACAGAAAAAGTATAAAAATGGATATACAATTTTTTCTGAAATTTATGGAAATGATTCTTCCAACATTTATTGGAATAAACAACTCGCTTTCTGTGCCTATAGAATACAGAACAGATTACAAGCGATTCAACTTTATGAAAGCGTATTAAAACAAAATCCAAAAGATTTAGGAACTACAATCAACCTGATTCACTGCTACAGTTGGAAAAAAGAACCGGAAAAGATTATTACCTTAATTGATTCCAGTTTAAATAATTTTTCATATAATACTGAATTGTTATTTGAAAGAGCAAAATTCTTTTTTAGAAATAAATTATATCCTCATGCCGAAAGCGCTTATAAAAACTATTTTGATGCCGGAGGCGATTCCATTTATGATATTACCGTAAATTATGGGATTAGCACCTATTTTGCTAAACACGAAGAAAAGGCACTTGAAATATTTAATAACTTAAACCGCGCTAATCCAAACGACCCTATTGTTATGTATTACCAGGCACTTTGCTATCGGAAACTCCATAATTTTATCGAAGCAGAAAAATATATGGTCTGGGCTATTGAAGCTACCACACCGGATTATGTTGCTGATATGTATCATATTCTTGGCCAGATATACGGTCAGCAACGTAAATTTGAAGAATCTATTGATGCGATGGTAAAAGCAAACCACTTAAATCCTCAAAATAAAGAAGTATTATTTGAGATTGCAACTACCTATGAAGAGTTTAATTCCAATAAAACGCTGGCATTAAATTATTACCAGATTTATTTAAAAGAAGTAGGCGAGAGTGGAGGTGGCGATAATGTGGATTATGCGTTACAGAGAATAACCAAATTGAAAGAGGATATTTTTATGGGAGAATAACGGTTGACTCACAATATTAAAGACCGGTTTGTTCCCTTACCATATTGGTCAGTTGAATGCGGGTTTTTACTCCTAGTTTTGAATAAATTCTGTAATTATGATCTTTTACGGTTTGTAAAGTAATAAATAGTTTTTCCGAGATAGCTTTATTTGTTTTTCCCGAGCAAATTTCCAATACGATTTCAGCCTCCCTTTTTGAGATTTCGTACTTAGTGCAAAACTCCTTAAAATCAACCCCGGTACTATTATTATCAGGGATTTGGGATTTTTCTGTCAGCTTTAAAATAAGTTGAATGTAAATACTAACTGCAAATAATACAAGAATTGTTATACATGTAGAAACTGCCCCAAAATAATTGTAAAACCATAACAAAAAGGAATAAATCAATACACCTGAAAAATAAATAAATGCATATTTTTTGATAAAAAAGACTTCTTGCTGAATTGATTTTTTATTATTTCTAAAAATAAAGGGAATAATAAAAATTACATGTATTAGAATATTGAGAAGAACCAGTGCCCTTACCATATACAAATCAGGTTTTATAGAAATAGTAATTATATTTTTATGCACCAGAATTGAAAAAAACAACACAATTATCACAAGTAATGGAAAATAGATAATAGGAAACTTTTTTAATCTGGTATATCCGTTTATTAAAAATGCAAACCTGATTAACATAAACCAACTAAGCATTAAAAAAGGGGTTCCCAGTATTGGAATAAAAACACCAAGTTTTGTGCTTAACTCTCTACTCAAATCCAGGTCAGATAATATTTCATGGAGGGCTATATTTCCCCAGATGCCGTACACATAAAACGATATCAAAAATATTTGCTGGTACAGAAGAATTTGTAAAACCGGTTTTTTATGGGTTTGATAAAGTTCGAAAGCAATCATTATTCCTAAAACTGCAATTGCAGTAGTAATAATAAAAGTGCTAATAAACATAACGTTTTCAATCCACATTTGCCTGCTAACTTTAGTAGTGTTCTGTTAAATTACAAAAAGCGCTGAGTTTGAGATGACTACCAAAGTAGTGAATTTTCAAAACCCTACCAAAGTAGGAAGGTTTTTTTTTCATTTTACTATATTTTTGAATCAAACAATGTTCAAAATAAACTTTAAAAAAGAAAATCATGGAAAATTTGAATTACAGAAATTTACACCCATCAGCAGGCGGAAGTTTTAGTTTTGGCTGGCGGAAAATGTTTGAAAAAGCATTTTTGCCTTTGTTGCTGGCCGTTATTATTTTAGGAATATTAAACGGTCCAAGTGCAGGTACAAAATGGGAGTTAGACGGTGACGGAGGATTTGGATTCCCGATGCTCTTATTATTTCCGGTAGTTGTATTTGGCCTGGCTTATTCATTTTTATTTCTTCCTGTAATTAAGTACGGTCGAGACTTATTATTTCTCAATGCAATGCGTGACCAGGAAGCTGATTTAAGAACACTTTTTGAGGGATTTAAAACAAAATATCTGAATATTATTTTGGCCAATCTTATAGTTTTTGCACTAATAATGATTGGAGTCGTTATGCTTATTATTCCGGGAATTATAATTGCCTGTAGGTTGGCTTTTGTTTCATACCTGGTTATGGATAAGAATATGGATGCGATGAAAGCGGTTGAGAAAAGCTGGCAAATGACCCGGGGGTATGGATGGACCATATTTGGGATGGCAATTCTGTCATTTTTTATTGTAATAGGTGGTTTAATTGTATTTTTTGTTGGTGTAATTGTCTCATTTATGTGGATTCATTCTGCTTTTGCTTCATTATATCTTGCTGTTTCAAATTTGAATGATGATGATAATCCAATTCCTATTTTAGGTGTAAACGAAGTCTGATTTTCAAAATATATTAACCCTGAAGCCCGGAGATTTTCCGGGCTTTTTCTTGTGTGAAACTTTAATTTGTGTATTTTGGGAATTTAATTTGAGGCAATGAGGAGACTGTTTCTTTTTTTGGTTTTTATCTTACTGGTTCAATATTCGAAAGGTCAGTATTTTCAAACAGGACAAGATCCTGCTTCGTTAAAATGGCGACAAATTAATACAGAAAATTTTCAGATTATTTTTCCTGATTATTATGAAAACCAGGCACAAAAACTGGCTTCCGAAATGGAAAAAGTGTATAAAGTTGGAAGTAAAACTTTAACTCATAATCCAAAAAAGATTTCGATAATCCTGCATACACAAACTGTAAAATCAAATGGTTTGGTGGCATGGGCTCCAAAAAGAGCTGAATTTTTTACGATTCCGCACCAGGGAATATATGCTCAGGACTGGCTGCAGCAACTGGCTATTCATGAGTTTCGGCATGTTGTTCAAACCGATAAAATCAATAGTGAAATGCCCAGGATTCTGAAAATTATTCTCGGTGAGCAAGCTACTCCGCTTGTATTTGGTGCATATTTTCCATGGTGGTTTATCGAGGGTGATGCTGTTGTGACTGAAACAGCATTTAGCAAATCAGGTCGTGGAAGATTCCCATCTTTTTTAATGGAGCATAAAGCTCTTGCTGTGGAAAAAGGAAATTACAAGTACGATAAAGCATACAATGGTTCCTTTAAAAACTATGTTCCCAATCATTATCAGTTAGGTTATTATCTGGTTGGAAAATCACAGGAAAAATATGGTCCCGATTTATGGAGTTCCGTGGTCAATCGGGTGGGAAAGAAGCCCTTTTCTCTAATTCCGTTTAACAAAGCACTTAAACTTAAAACCGGGCTAAATAAAGTAGAACTTTATAACAGTGTATTTACAGACTTAAAAAATGAATGGATTTCAGAAAGCAAAAACTTTGTACCTCCGGAGTTTGAAACTCTTACGAAAAAGAAAAAAGTATATACAAATTACAGGTATAATAATTGGTTGAACGACTCAACAGTTGTTGCATATAAAACAGCATTTAATCAGATTCCATCGTTTGTTAAAATCGATTTGCAAGGTAATGAAAAGAAAATTTTATTTCCAGGAGTAATTTTTAATGAATCGGTTAATTTTCTAGGCGAATGGTTGGTGTATTCTGAGCAAATACCCGACCCTCGCTGGCATCATAGTGGAAAATCCTTTATACGATTGAAGAATATAAATACAGGAAAGAAAATTACGCTACATACAGAATTTACTGCATTTGCTCCTTCAATGTCGCCAAACAAAAAGAATATTGCAGTTATTGAATCCAATTATTCAAGCAACTTCTATTTATCTGTTTACCGAATCGAAGATGGGAAACTTTTAAGTCGTTATCAAACTAAAAACAACAACTATTTTTTTTCACCTGAATGGTTAAACGATAAGGAAATTGTATCAGTGGTTTTGTACCCTGAAGGAAAAAGAATAACAAAATATAATATTGCCCAGAAGGAGTTTAACATATTACTTGACAAAGACTTTGGTGAAATAAAACATCTTCGGGCTAAAGATAACTACATCTATTTTGTAGGAACTTTTTCAGGAAAGAATAGTCTGTACAAATTTGATTTAACAAACAAAAAAGTTACCCAAACATTTGAAACACATTTTGGTTTGGAATCACCGGCATTTTCACCAAATGGAAATACTTTGGCACTGAGTGATTATACTTCTGATGGCTATCGTATAATACAAACTTCAACAGATAACCTTAGTGAAAAAGAAACAGCTTTTAATGAAAGAAAGAATTATAAACTGGCCGATAAATTGGCAAAATATGAGAGTGGAATAATTGATTTTTCTGAAGTTGATACAATTAAGCATGAATCGAAAAAGTATAGCAAGGCAAAAAATCTGTTCTATTTTCACAGTTGGGCGCCTGCAGCTGTGGATGTTTTGACTTACGAGATTAGGCCAGGTGTAAGTTTGATGTCGCAAAATAAATTGGGGACTTCATTTACCAGTGTCGGTTACGAATGGAATATTACCGAAAAAACAGGTAGCTTTTATGGAAAATATTCATGGAGAGGTTGGTACCCTATTATTGATTTGGAATTACAATCGGGCAACAATGCATTAGAGTATGCTTCCATAGTTCAAACGGAAAATTCTGAGGGTGAGGTAATTAAAAAAGATACTGTTTTAAAAAGATTTACCTGGTTAAACACAAATTTCAGTACCGATGTTTACGTTCCTTTAAATCTTTCCCGTGGAAAATTTACAAGACTTTTACAACCTGGGATTACATATACTTTAACGAATTACAAGCACAATTCAACCACACATCCTGACCAGTTTGAGGGAAGCTTTCATTCAGCTACCTATCGTCTGTATTACAGTCAGTTATTAAGACAAAGTGTGCAGGATGTATATCCAAACTTTGGTTTTGTTATTGATGGTATCTTCCGACATTCCCCATTTGGTGAAAAGGATTTTGGAAGTCTATCGCTGGCGCAAGGTTACCTTTTTTTGCCCGGAATAATAAAAAATCATGGAATCAGATTTTACGGAGGAGTTCAAAACAAAAATTATTCCGGTACATCAAGTTTTTCAGATATCATCAGGTATCCAAGAGGATGGGGAAAAATTAGTACGAACTCTATGATTAGTTTTGCATCTGACTATAAATTTCCGGTATTTTATCCTGAATGGAGCATTGGTGGCCTGGTTTATCTGAAGAGAGTGAATGCATCTATATTTGCCGATTTTGCAAATTTAACAGCAAACTTATATCAGGATGGAAAGGTACAGGGAACTTTTAATACAGATATATCATCATTTGGTATGGAACTTACCGGAAATATGCATTTTCTTCGATTTTATGCTCCAATGGAAATTGGTTTCAGGACTTCCTATTTGCCGAAAGTTAAAAATGTGTATTTTGATTTTCTATTCTCCATCAATTTTCAT
>CAJXZG010000102.1 GCA_913063265.1 uncultured Prolixibacteraceae bacterium
GGCTTTTGACGCTTCGGCCAAAAAGAAATTGATTAATGCTCTTTGTAATTGGGCTCCTTTCCCTCGGTAAACAGGAAATCCGGCACCGGTTAATTTTACTCCCAATTCAAAATCGATGAGATTATATTTTTGTGCCAACTCCCAGTGAGGAAGTGCATTTTCCTCTAACTCGGGAATTTCACCAACAGATTTAATTACTTCATTATCATCTTCACCTTTCCCAACAGGAACTGAATCGTGAGGTAAGTTTGGCAACTGGACCAACAATTCGTTTACCTTTTCTTCTATTGCTGCAAACTCAACATCAGCCTGTTTAATGCTTTCTTTTAATTCTGACGTACGGTTTTTGGCTGCATTGGCTTCTTCATGTTTTCCTTCCCGAAACAACATTCCAATCTCTTTTGAGATTATATTCATTTCAGCTTTTGCACTGTCAGTTTGTGCCTGTAGTTGGTTTTTCTGCTTATTGAAATCGATGATTGAATTCACAATCTCTAAAGCATCGAAATTTTTTCTTTTTAACTTTTCAATTACTATCTCGGGATTGTCTTGAATATACCTGATATTGAGCATGTCTGTATTTTAATTTTGAAAATGCAAAACTAATAAAACCATTTTATTGAAAATGAGGGCAAATGCTTTTTTTGAATAAATTAATATTTGAAAATTCAATTTGCAAAAATATGTGAACGTCAAGATTGTATTAAAAGTAGAATTTCAAAATAGGGAACTTACAATTTGTAAACAACTTTCTTTTGATCCCTCCAAACCTCCCGCCAGCTGGCGGAGAGGCTTAAAGTCCCCCTTGGGGGATTTAGGGGTAAACTAACAAGTGGTAACTTATGATTTTTAAGTTCAAATTCAATTAAACATTGTTTTTAAACCGGCCTCCTTTTCATCAAAATAGTATATTCCCAAGAAAGATGCTGAATTCGTCAGCTGACAGACAGCATGACGTTTTAATTTCTTCGGTTACATTATAAATTAAAAGCAAGTTTTATTCCTTCGATTACCATTCCTGCACCCATAATTGCAAGTATTAAACCCATTAATTTGCCAATTACAGTTATCAAATTCGGACCGATTTTTTGAACAATAATATCGCTTAAAGAAAACGCCAAATAGGTGAGATAAACCATTAAAGCAAAAATGCCAATAACAGTAGCGATATGAATGTAGTCGGCATTGGTAACGTTATTCATAGCCGAAACAATGGTGCCCGGACCGGCTAATATAGGTATTGCCAATGGCGAAATTGCAATTCCCTCATCTAAAACTTCTTCCTGCGTATTGTGCACTTTTGATTTTTGCGAAAGCAACATTTCGAATCCTACATAAAAAATCAGAATGCCACCGGTAATCTTAAATGCAGGGATGGTAATTCCGAATAATTCAAAAATATATTTACCCAGCACAACAAAAACTGCAACAATCAGAAAAGCTGTAAATGTTGCTTTTTTCGCAATGCGCTTTTTTGTTTTTTGCTTCTGGCCTTCGACCAATTCCATAAAAATTGGTGTATTGGCTATGGGATTCATTATGGCAAAAAATCCGGTAAATACAGTTAATGAGAAAGTCAAAAGGTTTTCTTCCATTCTAAAATTGTATTTATTTCAAACAAATATACAACGGATCACTTTTAAAAATCGGTGGAACAAAATATTTCCTACCATAACTTCTATACTTTTTCCTGCCGGAAGCCTTCATCCGCAAGGACTCGGGACGAAGCAAAAAGTTCAAGACTACCTTTTATTTTCACCTTCCATCTTCATAAGACCTAACTTCGAAGGAGTGGTTTCCTTCCCGAGTGCTCGGGAGAACTTCTCCTTCTCTCTATGGTTTTGTTTTGATTCCAGGCTTGATAAAAAGAGGTCAACGCACGTGGTAAAGCCCAGTTTTTATTATCCCACAAACACGCTCCAAATTACTCCTATTTTCTCCTCTTTTAGTGATGAAAAATGACTCTTCCTGTAACAAGAAATACAAAAGACCTGAGTGCGGGCACGTCAAAAATCCGTCAATCGGGCTAATTCAAATCATTGAAAAAACTCAAAGGTTATTTTTGATCCCGAGTACTCGGGACATCCTTTTCATCGAATGGAAAAGGATGAGCCCTGTCTGGCTTGAAGACAAACTCAGATTGGGTGCAAATTATATTTATGATTTAAACCAAACATTTCAAAAATCGGTTTTGGCTAACTAAAGGCTTTCTAATAAAAGAATAAGAATTGAACATTTTTGAATGTTCCTCAATCTTCAATGTTAATCATTAACCAGAAAAAAGTCACAAAAAAACTCCTGCCGAAACCGACAGGAGTTTATATTTTTTGGGGAGTTACCCCTGATCTATAAATATCTTAAGCCAAACCTTTAGCTTCTTCAATCCATGGTTGTGGATCTTTTGAAGCGTAACGGCTTCCTGCTGCTTCAAGAATTTCTTTGAACTTTTCAACTGAAGTACCTGCAACATCAGCATAAGTATTTAAACCCGCGGCGTTAAGTATTTCAGCTAATTTTGGTCCTACACCTGTTAATTTCGTTAAATTATCACCTTTTGCTTCCGCTTTTTTAGGAGCCGCTTTTGGAGCTTCTTCCTTCACTTCAGCTTTTGGTTCTTCAACTTTAACCTCTTCTACTTTTGGAGCTGCCTCTTTTTTAGGCAATGCTTTTACAGGAGCTTCAGCTACTGCAACATCAATCTCTACTACCGGTTCTACAGATACATAAGATCTGTTGTTTCTTTTCTTTCTGAATACAACAGTTCCATCAGTCAATGCAAAAAGAGTATGGTCTTTTCCCATTCCTACATTCTCTCCTGCATAATGTTTTGTTCCACGCTGGCGAATTAAAATATTACCAGCTTTTGCAAACTGACCTCCGTAAATTTTTACTCCGAGTCGTTTACTTTCCGATTCGCGTCCGTTTTTCGAACTACCTACACCTTTCTTATGAGCCATGGTAAATTTTTTTTATTAATTATCCAACGATAGATTCAACTTGAATTTGCGTATAATTCTGACGGTGACCGTTTTTCACTTTGTAACCTTTTCTTCTTTTCTTTTTGAAAACAATTACTTTATCACCTTTTACATGATCCAGCACTTTGGCTGTTACTTTAGCACCTTTTACGGTTGGAGTTCCAACGGCTACTTTTCCGTCATTGTCAACAAGCAATACTTTTTCGAAATCAACAGAGTCGCCTTCTTTGGCTTCTAACTGATGCACAAAAAGCTTCTTGTCTTTTTCTACTTTGAACTGTTGTCCAGCAATTTCAACAATCGCGTACATAATTTCACTTTTAATGTTTACACCGTCAGGCGGATATCCCGCTGGATTTCTCTTATTTGAGCCTGAACGATTCAAAATTCGGACTGCAAAAGTAGTTATTTTTAGAACATTAGCAAATAATACAGAATTTTATTGCCTTGGTTAAAAATTAATTTAAACAGGAAATCCAGAAATTGAATAACTAATAGTAAAACAGCGCTTTGAGTGGCTTTGTGTATCCTTTGTGCAGCTTTGTGGAACAACTAAAAAAGCTATAACACGGAGTCACACAAAGGAATCACAGAGTTTCACAGAGATTCTTTCAATATCCCCAATTCCTACACAAAATTATTTTACCGCCTTATAAATCTCATGTAAATCTTTTGCTTTTGCCAAAGGCACCAATTTAAACCCAAAAGCATATTCTTTTTCTAAAAGACGGTATTTATCGATTGGACGTGCATTTATCGACCAGGAGTCGTTACCACCTACTCCGGCCATTTTGTGTGTTATATTTACAGTAAGTTTGTCATCTTTTACCAATTCTGTTGGATGTTGTGCTTCCCTGATATTTTCAGCAGAATAAGGCCAAACCGAGGTTTGTATTGGAGAATCCCCTGCTATCATAATTCCACTTTTTGAGGAATCCGTTAAACCCAGCCACCGAACGCAAGTGCGATTGCTACTTTCCTGCGGTTTGGTGTAATTGTAGTAAAAGTCATCTACTGATCCCGAATAAATACTTACTTCCGCTGCCATTTTTCTGTCGGAATAATTTTCAAACGGTCCTTTTCCATAAAAACTCATATCCTGATAATCTGTTGAAACTCCCATTTCCATTCCAATTCTTATCGGTTCAGGCATACTTTCAGGAATAGTCAAACTATAATCAATTTTAACAACACCTTCGATAACAAACTGATAAGTCAGAGATAATTTTAAATCTTCGAATGATAAATTTACCACAACTTTTTTCTCCTTAATATCCAGTGTTTCAAGTTCCATTTTTTCAGGCAGATCCTTCCAAACCTTCAATGCTTTATCAGCTCTCCAACCACGTTCATCGTTATCGGTTAACGGACGCCAGAAATTAGGTTTTAATTCCGACTGAATTATTTTTTCCCCTTTTCTTTCAAGTGATGTAAGCAAACCGGTTTTTGTGCTAATCTCAGCCGTATATCCATTTCCTTCTACCGAAATGGTTTCGCCATTTTCAGTGATTACTGGTTCTGCCTCCTTTTGAGAACTTTTATCAGAATCGTCGGAAGTAACCGGTATTTTAAATAGTTGCTTGGCAATTTCATGTCCGGCTTTTGCCCAGCTTTTATCTTCTTTTAACTGAACAGCTAAACGCAACCAATATTCAGAGTTTGGATTTGGGGTAATTTTGTCAAACGGAATCTGAACCACCGTTGATTCGTTTGGATTCAAACTTAATCCTGCAATTTCTCCAGACTGGATTTCAGTAGCATCTTCGCTCAAAGTCCAGGTAAATTTATATTCATTAAGATTTGTAAAATTGAATCGACTTAACATTCTAACCTTTCCTTCTTCCAAATTTGCCGCAGTAAACTGGACAGGCTGCATCACGTATTTAGCTTCGTAAGTTTGTGGTTTTGGTTTTCGATCTGATGTGATCACACCATTCATGCAGAAATTATTATCGTTGGGTTCATCGTTATGATCACCACCGTATGCAAAGAATTCCTTTCCATTTTCATCTTCCATTAAAATACCCTGGTCGATCCAATCCCAAATATAACCGCCAATTAAATTTGGATAAGCATGCATTAAATCCCAGTACTCCTGGAAATTCCCCAATGAATTTCCCATTGCATGAGCATATTCACACTCCACAATCGGGCGGTTGATATAAGGGCTTTTTGCCATGGTTTCCAAATCCTCAAGATTAGCATACATTCGGCTCAGTACATCAACATAATCCGGATCGGTGGGATTTGCAGTTCTGCCAACAGCACCATATCCTTTCGAACCTACGGCAATATAATCGTCATGTTCCGGACTTCCCTGTGCACCTTCGTAATGGATAAAACGAGTAGGATCAAAATCTTTTACCCATCCGGCAGCAGCAGCATGATTTGGCCCGCAACCCGATTCATTCCCTAAAGACCATGAAATAATTGACGGGTGGTTTTTGTCGCGCTCAACCATTCGCACTACCCTATCCTGAAATGCCATATGCCATTCAGATTGATTGGTCAAATAACCCATTAAACCATGCGTTTCAATATTTGCTTCATCCATCACATACAAACCATGTTTGTCGCACATCTCATAAAAATACGGGTCGTTTGGATAATGACTGGTGCGTACTGCGTTAAAATTGAATTGTTTCATTAACAAAACATCCTGTTCCATGTTTTCTCTTGAAACAGTTTTCCCATAAATATGATCATGGTCGTGACGGTTTACCCCATAAAGTTTTATCGATTCGCCATTTATTAATAATTCGCCATTTTTGATTTCAACCTCACGGAATCCGACTTTTGTCGAACGGGCTTCAACAACATTTCCATCTGTATCTTTTAAACTTAACACCAAAGTATACAAATATGGTTTTTCAGCTGACCATTTTTCAGGACCGATAATTTTTTGCTCCAGCAAACCGAAATATACATTGTCGCGTTGTGGATACCATTCGTTAACTATTTTGTCAACTGTCTTTGTCAAGGGTTCCGATAAAACCGAGTTATTTTCGGCATCGAAAAGTGAAGCTTCCAGAGTCCAGCCTTCAACTTCAGCAAAATCTACACTAGTAATGGTTGGCCTGATTTGTAAAAGCGCATTTTGGTAGGTTTTATCCAATCTGGTTCTCACAAAAAAGTCCTCGATTGCAACTTCAGGCTGCGCCAACAACATTACTTCTCTGTGCAGTCCACTCAAACGCCAGTGGTCCTGATCTTCAAGATAAAAACCATCGCTCCAGCGGTACACTTCAACTGCTACTTTATTTTCGCCTGATTTAACAAAATTGGTAATATCAAATTCTGCAGGAAGTCTACTTCCCTGGCTGTAGCCTACTTTCTGCTCATTTACCCAAACATACATTGCAGAGCTTACACCCCCAAAATGAAGAATGATTTTCTGGTCATTCCATTCTTCAGGAATTTCGAATGTTTTTACATATGACCCTACAGGATTATCGCGTGGGATATAGGGTGGATTTGGCGTAAAGTTGTAACCAATGTTTTTATAAATCGGATCACCATAACCTTTTATTTCCCAGCAGGAAGGAACTTCAATTTCATCCCAGTCTGATACATCGGACTTGTAAAAATCAACAGGCCGGTCTGCTGAATTTCCCACATAATTAAATTTCCAGGTTCCATTCAATGAAATCATTCTTGAATTTTCCCGATTCCCATCCAGGGCATCTTTATCCGATTTAAAGGAGTAGGAAGTTGCCCTTGCCGGTAGCTTATTCCTTGCAATGTAAGTTGGATCTTCCCAGTCTTTATTTTGGGCAAATAGTGTACTTGTGAGAAGTATTAAAAATAGCAGATTTACTTTTTTCATTTTGTTGTTTTTTTAACGTCTCCCATTATTTTTTGAATCCGCTAAAATATACATTTCCATTTAAATTTGCTTTTCAACGATAAAAAGAAAATCGACTTTCGCTGTTGCTCCCATTGGTCTGAAAATAGGTTTTACATTGGGAGCAATGGATACCACTTCCCCTTGCAGCTTGTTTAAAAATTGTTCGAGTCTTAACTCGTCTTCACGCATATTAATTTTGAAGTGATGTACTTTGTATTTCATGGCTTACTCCTTTCAATTTTGTCAATATCACATTTTTATAAATCATCATTTGAATTACTTCTCCGGCCTCATTTTTTACAAATTCTACTTTGGTTTTACCAAGTTCGTCGTTCCACAAACCGGCGGAATTCTGCTCGGGTAGTTCGATTACCTGGTTAGCCAGTGGGTCATTAATTTTTAGAATCCCGTTTTGGTAAAATACTTTAAAATCGGCTTGTGCGGGGGCCAGCCAGTAATTGCCCACGAGCAGTTTTAAATCTTCAGGAACTTCGGAGCCGATACTGTCTTGTTCAAATTTTTTACCTAGAGGAACTCCCTGTTCCAACTTCATTTTTGCGATATTCCCATAAATATCAGTTATAAATGAAAAATTAAGTTGTCTTGTCATTTTGGGGTAAAGAACTTCGTTTTCGTCAGGTGGATTTAGTGACAGTACTTGTCCGCCCGGAATTTCTATTTCCAGACTACCATTCTGGAAACGGATTTCGAAAGTGCTATTTCGTTGCTCATGAAGGTATTTCCCTAAATACTTTTGCCATTCTTCCGGAACGTTTGCCGCAAGTTCTCCGTTTCCCATTTTATATTCCAATAGCTTCATTTCTTTTGGATTAAAAGATGTTGCTTCTCCCAAACGAATGTGTCCGGCATCCACAAAATCAAATTCGTGGGCAGTAGCATCAACCGCTTTCCATCCGGCTTCGCCCATGTAAACTTCGGTCCAGGCATGTTGGTAAAAACAGCCTCCTTTAAACGAAATGTACATGCATCCGATTGAGAGCCGCGCAGGAATTCCAACCGCCCTGCAAAAAGCTGTTAGTAAACGTGAATGCGAGCCACATTCGCCTTGGCGTGTATTGTAGGTGTTAATTGCTGATGTTCCTCCAGGAAGTATACCCATTATATTTTCGCCAACCCACTTGCTTAGCTCAACGGCAGCTTCCCACGAATCTTTCGAATTGCCTGTAATACGTTTTGCCTCTTTAATTAAAACGGGATGGTCCGACTCAATTAAACTTTCCGGCTCCAGGTATTTTGTTAAGCTTTCATCGGTAAAATGTGGAGGAAATGCTGGAGCATTTTTACCATCGTAGTGTTGTTTTTCAATTTCAAAAACACCTTCAATTAAATTATTCGTTACTGTTCCTTCAAACTTCTGTCCCGGAAAGTTCAAACTTTCCTCAGTAATCCATTCACCACCCGATTGAACGGTCGCTTCTATCTTCATGAAAGAAATGTCGTGAACATTGGCAATGTTTTTATTTACCTGGGCAAAGAGCAAATTATCAATTTCTACCGTCTGAATTTTATTTTTAACTGAATTATCGGCCAGGTAAATTTCCCGTTTCGAAACATTTATTTTTACAGGATAACTGCTTTTTTCATCCAGCCACAATTTCGTAGTTACCCCCTGTTTTTTATTCAACTCTTCCAGAATACATGTGTTGAAAGTTGTTCCGGCCAATTCAAGTTCTTCTTCTCCAAGCCGTGTGTAGGTTTTTGTTATAATTTCTCCTTTCTGGCTGTCAAAAACGAGGTAATCTTTCTCTTTTTCATTACCTAAAATAAAGTCTTTCATTAAATGCGGAAAAGAAATTGTGTTCTCCAAAATAACATCGTCAGGAAGTTGAATTTCTCGTGTTTCCCCTCCTTCAACCGAGGTAAAATAGGCAACTCCATTATTAAATCTAACAGAAGAGTATACTTCGGCAGTAGTTTTAAACCGCTGTTCAACAAAAACCGGAAGTTCTGTATTTGGGTCGATTAAAGCAATGTTTTTAATTGTTAGTTCAACATTCCCTCCCAGGGCTCGCTGTTTTACTACTGCCTCATCGTTCACACGTAGTAATTCTTTTCCATCTTTTTCAATGGTAGTTAAGTTCGCTTCAGAATAGCCGCAGAGCACTCCGTTAATTTCAACGGCATAGGTCCACGATTTTGGCAGCTCTTTTAGCGACTGCCCAGCTGCCGCTGTCCACAAAAGTACGGACACAGCTAGCGCATACGAAAGTTTAAAAATTGTTTTCATGACATTAAAATTTTTGGTATTAAATTGTATTCGATGGAACTCTCAATGAATTTTAATTATTCACTTAAAAAGTTAAATATTGAAAATTCATGTTCGTTTCATAACACTGACTTTCTATAAGTTAATAAAATTGTTTTCTGTTTCGTTATTCTGTATTAGTGTACAAGAAATCCGATATTTTTAAATACAACGAGAAGTAATACAAATCCAAAAATAAGCACCATAAAAAGCAAGACTTTATTTGTCATGTCTTGTTTTCGCTGTCTATCAAGGTTATCTGAAACCATCTGCAACGAGCTGTCGTTCAGGTCAGACAAACAGGTTTCGAGGTGTTTAATTTGGTAATCCACCTGTTTTCGGTTCATATAAAAATTAAAGACCAGACCAGCAATGATAAACAGGGAAAATACAATGATATCCTGACCATCCAATGGTCGAACATATCCGTATGTACTGTAAAAATAAATTAACGTACCGCCAATAAACATAAACGGATAACCAATTGAAATGGCAATTAGTGTGCTAAAAAAATCGCTTCGTAAGTAAGTAAGCATTGCTGCTAACTTTTCTTTCGTTGATTTGCCATAATCGACAATTTCAGAGAAACGATTTAGCATTTTGAATTCAAACAATATCAGTGATATCAACAAAAGAATTGATGTAATACACACTGCAATAACATTTATAGTTCCCAGGTAAAGAAATATATCGATAATTAGAACCAGTAAAAAAACTGATTTCATAAAAATATCTACATATATCATTTTCCTAATTCTTTCTGCTGTTGAGTTTGAACGTTTTGATATAAAGCTCTCGATGGTTGAGCTTTCGTACTCCGAACTCCCCAACAAGTTTTCTGCTTTGTTCCACATATCTTTTAAATATTTATCCTTATCAATCATAACTCCTCACTTACTGTTTCCATAACCAATTCTTCCAGTTTCCGCTTAATTCGCACCAGTTTTACGCTCACATTTTTTTCAGATGTTCCCATTATCGATGCGATTTCCTTGTAGTTCTTTTCTTCAAGCCAGAGTAAAATAATTGCCTTATCAATTCGATTGAGTTTTGCAATGGAGCGGTACAACAGTTTTACTTTTTCTTTGTCTTCCATGCCATCTTCCGGAATTCGATCGGTATCGCGAAGTGGCTCAAACGGCAGCATTCTTTTCTCCTTTCTAATATTGCTAATTGCTGTGTTTATTGCTACACGGAACATCCAGGTGCTAAACTGGGCTTCTTCCCTAAAATTGGGATATGATTTCCAAAGCTGCAGGCAAATCTCCTGAAAAAGGTCTTCACGGTCGGCCCGGCCGTTGGCGTAAACCATGGTAACTTTGTGAATGATTGCCTGATGCTGCTCAATCAATTCGCTAAAGGCTTTTTTATTTGGCTTTGTTGTCATTTCAACCTGTTGGTCGTAAAACGAATGAAAAAACTACAGATGAATGAAAGTTTTTAGTCGCAGACTCAGTTTACAGTTTAAAAATATGGCTTTTACGATCCGAGATCGGATACTGTGACTATGACTTTCTTACAGAACTTCAATAACTTTGTATTGAATCAGTTCTTCAACAAGGTCTTTAATCTCCGGCATATGGTCCGGCTCAATTGTTGCTTTAACACGGATTTCTTCAAGAGACAAATATTCACCATCGGGAAATGGTAAATTATAGAGGAACTTCCCCTGTGCAGTAGTTAGATTAATTTTTTTCTCTGTACGTTCACGGCCTTTGCCTGCCCAAATGGCAACATTGCTAAAATATTGTCCGTTGCGAGCCAAAGAAAAACGAACTCCGGCATTTTTCTTTTCCCTTATTTTTGAATGCTCCAAACTGTTTTCACCAGAATTTTCAAGTTCTTCGAGCAAATCAATTTCGAAGGCAATTTTCTGTTTTTCCAAAGTATAGCGAAAATAGGGGCGTTTGCGCTCAGTAACTTCTTTTTTCGAAAGGATGTTTAATTCTGCCATGGCTTCCAGAAAATCCTGCACGGTCTGAATATGCATTCCCAGGCGCGATGCTGCTTCCGATGCCGAAATGTCCCGGTAATTATTCAAAAGCCGAAAAATGTCTTTCGAGTAACTTTTTGCTATGTATGTGCCAAACCTGGCTGCTTCTTCAAACTTCATAATTAAGAGAATAAACCAACTTTTACCGAGTTCAACCTGTCGATAATTCGCACTTTGTTGCCACGCATATAAAAATCGGCAAAAGTAATAAATAACTGTCCCAACGATTCGCAAAGGTGGTCGAAAGCCAAATCGTCTTTATAATTGAGGTAATCTTTTCGTGAAATATGTACCGAAACCTGACCATCGAAATCAAATGCAATCCATGTTTTACTTAAGTAATCGTAGTCGGGCTTGTAAAGAAATTCAAACTCGTCGCCCATTTTAACAGGTACAAGTAAAATCCGGTTTTCTTCCTGAAAGGGCATGCATACCAGGTTCTTTTTTAAATGATTTCCAAAATCAATAATATCGTATTTCGAATATTCAACTACCCCTGCCGGGCGCGGACGTTCGGTGTATGATTCCGGTCCATCTTCAACATCCCAGGCAGCCAACTCCATTATTTCGCGACCACGATATTTAAGCTTTTTCTTGTGCCCAACATAAGCCATCCAAAATGCAAAGAAATAGAAAAATAACAAGGCAATTTTTAGCTCGGGATTAGATTTTGTCTTCAGGCTGCCGATATCTTCCGGGAAATTCAATAAAAGAAGAAACATGCCAACCGCAAACATGTAAAACACCATAATAAGGTAGTAATAGTTATTGGTTTTGTAAAACGACCATAGTCCAAAGGCAAGTGCGTAAATTATCATTATTACTCCAAGTGTGTGTAATGCAGGCGTTGCTCCAGCTAATATTAATACGAGGAAAAATACGAGTAGTGAAAATATGGCAAATATTAATCCTTGAATTCCTCTGTCTGGTTTTAATTTTCTCATGACTTTTTGTTTTTAACTTTTCTACTACGAGAATAATCCAACTTTTACCGAGTTCAACCTGTCGGTAATACGTACTTTATTTCCATGCATGTAAAAATCGGCAAAGGTGATAAATAATTGTCCCATTGATTCGCACAAATGGTCGAAGGCCAAATCATCTTTATAATCCAGATAATCTTTTCTCGAAAAATGTACCGACACCTGCCCGTCGAAATCGAAGGCAATCCACGTTTTTTCGAGGTAATTAAAATTTGGATTGTACAATGCATCCCATTCCTGACCCTGTTTTATAGGAACAATAAGCACCCTGTTTTCTTCGAGATAAGGCATGCCAACCATTATTTTTTTCAAGTGGTTGGCAAAATCAATAAGGTCGTATTTCGAATAATCCACTACTCCGGCTGGTCGAGGGCGTTCGGTGTACGATTCAGGCCCCTCTTCCACATCCCAGGCTGCCAATTCCATTACTTCCCTTCCGCGGTATTTCATTTTTTTCTGGTAACCAACGTACATCATCCAAAACATAAATAGGTAAAAGAAAACCAGCCCAACTTTTAATTCTTCAGTAAACACAGGTTTTGGTCCGTTAAAATCATCGGGTAAATCAAGGGCAATTAAAATAAATCCAAACGTCAGCAAATAGAATGCACTGATTAAAAAGTAGTAATTATTCGATTTAAAAAACGACCAAAATCCAAAAGTAAATGAATAAAGAATCATTATCCCGCCCAGAATGTTAAAAGCATCAGGCAAACCTAAACTAATTGCACTTAAAAAAAATATCAATAATGATATGATGGCCGGAACCAATCCCTGAATACCCCCGTCGGGTTTTAACTTTCTCATGACCTTAAGACTTTATTATTTGTATACTTCATATTTTGTGTACTATTCAAAGTTAATACTATTTTCATATACATGTCAATAGAAAAGTAAATGTTATTAAGCATACGACTGGTGTGGGGTAATTCCTTTTTTAAACTTTACTCATTAACCAAAATGATTGTTATATTTGTTTTCACATAAACAGGCCAGACTTTGCATGCATAAGATTCGCTTAAACATTTTAGGATTATCGGTAAGCCAAACACAATCAGGAGCTTATGCTCTCGTGCTGGCAGAAGAGAATGGAGAACGAAGAATTCCGATAATTATCGGCCCTGTTGAAGCTCAGGCAATTGCCATTCAATTGGAAGGCTTAAAGCCTCCCAGACCACTCACCCACGATTTAATAAAAAATATGGCAATGGCATTTAACATTGCTTTGCTTGAAGTTACCATTTACAAACTGGAGGAGGGTATTTTTTATTCTGAATTGCTTTGTGAAATGGATGGCAAAGAGATTAAAATAGATTCCCGGACTTCAGATGCTGTTGCTTTGGCTTTACGGTTTAGATGCCCGATTTACACTACCGAGGATATATTAAAAAAATCAGGTATTATTCTGGATTTGGAAGATGAAGAATCACCGGTCAGAAATATTACGGATACAGACGAACCTTACGAACCTACTACATCAACTTATTCTCAATACTCCGAAAAAGAGTTGAACGATATGATAAATGAAGCCATTCAAAACGAGGATTATGAAAAAGCTTCAAAAATTCGTGACGAGTTAAAGAAAAGAAAAAAATAAATATAAGATTTGGGGTAGCAGAACACCCCTGTCGCTCTTTCAGAGCTCCTGTCCCCTAAAGGGGACAATCGCTGCGAAGCAGGGATAGGGGTGAAAAACGAAACAAGAACTATAAAATGAAACGTACAATATTTTTGCTGGTGATATTTACCGGCATTTTATTTTTTCAGCCCATTGCTGCACAAGTTTCTGAAACACCATCAGCAAACGAAAATCAACTAGTTGAAACCAAAGTCTCTCAAGAACAAACCGAAACCATTTTAACACAGTTACCTGAGCCTTCTTTTAAGCCTGTTTCGATTTTAAAAGGTATCTTAGGAATGGCCGTTTTGCTTTTAATTGGTTTTGTTTTTAGCAATAACCGAAAGAATATTCCATGGAGGACTGTAATTACAGGTTTAATAATTCAAATATTGCTGGCCATAGGAGTTTTATATGTTCCGGCAATTCGGTCAACTTTTGAGTTTTTTGGGCAGATTTTTGTAAAAATCCTCGATTTTACAAAAGCCGGCAGTGAGTTTCTTTTAGGAGATTTAATGAATGCAGAAACCTATGGATTTATTTTTCTGTTCCAGGTACTGCCCACCATTATTTTCTTTTCGGCATTAACCAGTTTGTTATTTTACTGGGGTATTATTCAAAAGGTAGTTTATGCGTTGGCGTGGATTTTTACCAAAGCACTCAAAATTTCGGGAGCTGAAGCTCTGTCAGTTGCCGGTAACATTTTCCTTGGACAAACAGAATCGCCCCTGATGATAAAGGCCTATCTTGAGAAAATGAATAAATCGGAAATCCTTTTGGTAATGACCGGCGGCATGGCAACACTTGCCGGTGGTGTTTTGGCAGCATACATTGCACTGCTGGGAGGAAACGATCCTCAGTTACGGCTTGAATTCGCCAAACACCTGCTGGCTGCATCCATAATGGCAGCACCTGCCGCAATCATTTTTTCAAAAATGCTGATTCCTCCAACTGAAGATATTAATAAAGAAATTGAGGTAAACCAGGAAAAAATTGGCAGCAATGTATTGGATGCCATATCAAACGGAACAACCGAGGGTGTAAAACTTGCCGTTAACGTGGCAGCAATGCTTTTGGCTTTTATCGCTTTTATTGCCATGTTTAATTTTATTGTTGGTAAAATTGGACAGTGGACTACTTTAAATGAATTAATTGCATCGGGAACCAACGGGCGATACAACGAACTTTCTCTTCAGTTTATTTTTGGCTATACATTTGCACCTTTAATGTGGTTAATTGGAGTTTCTTCTGCAGATGTTGTTACTGTTGGAAGACTTTTAGGAGAAAAATTAATTCTTACAGAATTTATAGGTTATATCAGTTTGGCAGACTTAAAAGCCAGCGGAGCTTTTAACGATACAAAATCGATAATTATGGCCACTTATATTTTATGTGGTTTTGCCAACTTTTCATCCATAGGTATTCAAATTGGCGGTATTGGAGCGCTGGCTCCCGGACGCAGAGTTTTACTTTCGAAACTGGGAATGCACGCCTTACTTGCAGGTACTTTGGCCTCTTTGATGAGTGCTACGATTATTGGGATGATTATGGGTTAGCGGCTGTATTTCCCTTCATCAAAAAATCTATTCGTATGACTACCTATTTTTGTAATAATAAAAATGTTTGCATATAACACTTTGCCATATGCCATAGTGGGTTTGTGTGGTTTCGGTCGGGTCCGCTCCCCAATTTACCGTTAGGGCACATAAACTTTCTGAATATATTGCTGTTCTCTTGTCATAAACAAATAAAAGATAAGAATTATGAAGAGAATATTTATACTAAGCACATTATTGGTTTTAGCTTTTGTAATAAATGCTCAGACTTTCGAGTGGACAGAACAAAACAGTGGTATTTCAGAAAACCTAACAGATGTATATTTCGCCAGTACCCAAGTAGGGTGGGCAGTTGGCGAAAATGGAACAGTTCTATATACAAGTGATGGAGGCAATAATTGGATATCGCAGACTGTCGATGTTGATGAACGTGTAAGAGCGGTTTTTGCTCTTGATGAGCAGAAAGCATTTATTGTTGGTGGCGAACGCAATAAAATAATGCTTTTTACCACAGATGGAGGAACAACATGGGATAGTCTGGATCCGAATAATGAAATTGGCAAAAACCAAATCCTTGATGTTGTTTTTACATCTGCTACAAATGGGTGGGTAATTACAGCAGATAGTATGTATTATACTTCAGATGGTGGCTTTTCCTGGGTCAATGAGGTCTATGCATCAGATGTTACTGGATTATCAAACAGGGCTATTTCTGCTACTACAGACTCAACAGCTTACATTGCATCTAGAAGAAAACGCAATGGGGTTTTAAATCCATATTCAGAGGTTTTCATTCGTCGTTCAAATCCTGATGCAACAATACCTTGGACATATTCAGCTGGCTCGTCATTTAGCAGTTCTGACTTTGGATTATATTCAATTGAATATGCCGATGATAGTGTTGGATTTTCTGGTGGCGCAGAAGGCATCATTTATAAATCTGAAAATCCAATAGGAATCTGGGAGATAAATCTCGATTTAAGTGAATCTAATCCTAACATAATAAATTCGATAAGTTTCCCTACTTCTACAACAGGAATGTTTGCTATTGGTAAAACTGTTAATGAAACAAATTACACCCTCGTCTATCATACCAATGACCAAGGAGTTTCATGGTCTTCTCAGCCTGACAGTATCGCTGGCTTACTCCAAGGTATTGTGCATTCACCTGATGTTTCATTAGCCTGGGTAGTGGGAGCTTTTGGAAAAATTTACAAAGGTGCTTCTTCACCTACTAGCGTATCTGAATTAAAAATTGGACAAGATTTATTTATCTATCCTAATCCTACAAGTGATATTGTTACTGTAGAGTTTGAAACAAACTTAAATGTAATGCCAAGCTATACTCTATCTGATTTGTCAGGTAGAACTTTGAATATTGGAAATATGAAAGCTAGGCACAATATTAATTCGCTTGCTTTAGATATTTCTAATTTAACCAATGGAATATATATACTGACAGTTGTTACAGCTGAGGGGCAAGGTACTTTCAAAATCTTGAAACAGGATTAAAATGACTATTAAAACATAATAGATAACGTTTATAACAAAGATGAGTGCCAAATGAGTTTTAAAGATGGCACTCATCTTTGCTTAAAACTTAAAAGACTTTCTTAATGAGATGTATTTCAACCAATGTTGTTTTTATCAAAGGGTAATTACGTGCCCTAACAATGTATAAAAATAATAGCCGAAACGGCAGTGTATTAAAAGGTTCAAATAGTTTTCAAGTCGAACTAGGCTATTTCCGAAGTAAAGGCACCTTCCAAAAATCGGTTAAAACTAATAGACAGTTTTAACTGATTTTTTATACTGA
>CAJXZG010000103.1 GCA_913063265.1 uncultured Prolixibacteraceae bacterium
AGAAATTGCCAGAAGACTTGCAAAAATTGTAAAAGCCCCTTTTATTAAAGTAGAAGCCACAAAATTTACTGAAGTGGGCTATGTTGGCAGAGATGTAGAATCAATGGTAAGAGATCTTGCGGAAATATCCTATCAGATTGTTAAAAAAGAAAAAATGATTTTAAAAAAGCCTGAAACGGATATCGTTTCAGGCTTTCATGATTTATCATTTAAGTCTATTTATTTTGTCAAAGAATTAACAATCTTCTGATTAATCTCTTTTACCCTGTCTTCCTCAAGTTTTATAATCTTTCTGTCATAGGTCATTAAGCCGTTAACTTCTCCTTCCACATCGGTTGTTTGGGTGTAAACAGCTGCTGAAAATCCTGATTTTATCATTTTGTACAGTTGCTCACCAAATTTCACATATTCATCTGTGGCTTCCCCAGATGTTTTAAACTGAACATAACCCCAGTTTTTATCTGTATTCCAAAGATGTCCATCCAGGGCCAGACCAATTCCTCCGTATTCACCTAAAACTGTAGCTCTTTGCGCATCGTACAAATACATTTTTGGTCCCGGATAATTATGCAAATCAAGCATATCTCCGGTTGTATAATGGTTTCCTCCACTTGCCGGATTTACCAGACGACTAGGATCATATGATTTAGTCCATTCCGCAATTTCATGGGTTTTGAACTGTCCCCATGCTTCATTAAACGGGACCCAGCAAACTATGGATGGTTTTGAATAAAGAAAATCCATTATTCCTTTCCATTCTGCCCTGAAATTGGCTTCAGATTCAGCACTTCGAATTAATTCAGTTCCATTAAAATAATTGTGGTTTTGCCAGCGTGGAGAACGATCGCCATTGGGCATGTCCTGCCATACCATCATTCCCAGTTTATCGCAGTGATAATACCAGCGTGCGGGTTCTACTTTTACATGTTTACGAATCATATTAAAACCAAGTTCTTTGGTTTTAACAATGTCATATTTTAAAGCTTCATCCGTAGGAGCTGTATATAGCCCATCGGGCCACCATCCCTGGTCAAGCGGTCCAAACTGAAACTGATCTTTATTGTTCAACTGCAAACGTACTATTCCGTTTTCATCTCTTTGAGTCGAAACTTTCCGCATGGCAAAATAACTGTCAACTTCATCAACAACTTTTCCCTTGCTTATAAGTTTAATTTTCATATCATACAAAAACGGATTTTTTGTATCCCATAGTTTTTGATCGGGGATTGCTATATCTATTTTTTGTGTTGCAGCAGCTTTTGCAGATGCTACTTGTTTCCCATTTTCAAAAACTGTTACCTCATAAATATCGTCATAAGCTGTGGCACAGGTAATTAATTTAACTGAGAGGCTACTGTTATCTATATTGGCTACCGAATGAATGTTTTTGATGTGTTTTTCTGAAACCGGTTCAATCCAGACTGTTTGCCAGATACCTGTAACCGCAGTATACCAGATACCACGGGGTTCACTAACCTGCTTTCCTCTTGGATTAAATCCCCTGTCTGTTGGATCCCAAACTTTAACCACCAGTTTTTGCTCTCCTGATTTATTCAGGAAAGGAGTTAAATCAAAGGAAAATGGTGAATATCCCCCATTATGAGTCCCGATTTTTATATCGTTTATCCATACATCTGTTTTCCAGTCAACCGCACCAAAATTGAGTTTTATCCTTTTGTTTTTCCAGTCACTCGGCACAGTAAACGAGGTTTTATACCAAAGTTCGTTTTCTTGTCCGACTGTTTTTTGTACTCCCGAAAGACTTGATTCTATAGCAAAGGGCACAAGGATTTGGCCATCGAAATTTTCAGGTTCAGGCAATCCCACTTTTGTTATGGCATAATCCCAAAGTCCATTTAGGTTTTTCCAGTTTTCACGAACCAGAATTGGCCGGGGATATTCCGGTAAAACATTGTTAATATCAATTTTTTCTGCCCATGAAGATTTAATCTTATCTCCAACGGGCTGCCACTGGGAAAATCCCGCTGTAGCAATAAATACCAGTGCTACAAATAGCAGATTCTTTTTCATTTTAATTTAGCTTAATTAAGTATTTTAAGATTGTTAAACAATACTGATTATCAGAGTTTATAACTAAAAGTATAAACACCTGAGCCTAATTTTACCTCCACATTATTATCTGTTTGTTTTGCTGTTTCTGCTTCCAGCGGTTCAGAATTTATTTGCACATTTTCAATTTTTGCCGACGGTAAAATAATCGTTGCACTTGTATTTGCCGGGATTGCAATATCGTAGATCATATTTTCGTTTTCAATTTTCCATGCTGATTTAATTTCACCATGAATGGAATTAAAGGTTGCATCTGCATTTGTTAAGCCTCCTCCGGGATGTGGTGACAAAAAGAAATGTTTATAGCCCGGATTTTTTTCATCGATCTGAATGCCGGCAACGTAGGTATAAAGCCACTCACCAATTGCACCATAAGCGTAATGGTTAAAGCTATTCATTCCAACATTCTGAAAGTTGCCGTCAGGTTTCTGTCCGTCCCAGCGTTCCCATATAGTTGTCGCTCCCTGTGTTACAGGATATAACCATGAAGGATATTCTTTACGGTTTAATAGCATAAAAGCCAAATCATCATGGCCATAAGCCGATAATGTTTTACACAGCAATGGCGTACCTAAAAATCCTGTAGTCAGGTGCTTAAACTTTTTTACATCGCCGGCAAGGTATTCTACTGCTTTATTAATTAATTCCTCAGGTAGCAATTCAAATGCAATTGCAAGCAAATATGCCGTTTGGGTATGTGAAACCAACCTTCCGGATGGCGTTACAAACTCATGCACAAAAGCCTTTTTAATTTCTTCCGACAATTGTGCATATTTTTCAGCATCATCCTTTTTACCAATAATTTCAGCAATTTCTGACAGCAGGCTGCTTGAGTATGCAAAATAAGCTGTTGCAATTAAGTCCTTTTCAGTTGTTGCACCGGTATAATCCGAACGTGTTGAAGCAAAAGCCAGCCAATCGCCAAAATGAGGATCTCCTGTCCATAACAAATCTTCACCTGCCCTGTTTTGCATATATTTCACCCAGGCCTGCATGCTTGGGTACTGCACTTCCAGAATTTGCTTGTCATTGTATGCCAGATAGTTTGTCCACGGCACAATTAACGTTACATCAGCCCAACCTGTTGCACCTCCGCCTCCCCTGAGAACATCGGGGATTACATGCGGAACCTTTCCGTCCGGAAGTTGGTCGGCAGCAACATCTTTCATCCATTTGGTATAAAAACCTGCCGTATTGTAAATATAGGAAGCAGTTGGTGCAAATACCTGCGCATCTCCTGTCCAACCCATTCTTTCGTCGCGTTGAGGACAATCTGTTGGTACATCAAGGAAGTTACCTTTTTGTCCCCATTTAATATTATGCTGCAGTTGATTTATCAAGGGTTCCGAACAGGAGAAAGTTCCGGTTTCTTCCATATCAGAGTGAATAACCACTCCGGTAATATTATCTAATGCTGGTGTTCCCGGAAAATCTATTAGCTGTACAAAACGGAAACCATGAAAAGTAAAGCTGGGCTCGTAAATTTCTTCTCCTTCTCCTTTTAAAATGTAGGTGTCGGTAACTTTGGCAGCCCTTAAATTATCGGTATAAAAATTACCTTCTTTATCCAGTACTTCGGCAAATTTAAGGGTAACTGCATGGCCTTTTTCTCCAGACACTTTTAATCTTACCCAACCAACCATATTTTGCCCCATGTCAAGCACGGTTTCTCCCTTTGGTGTTGTAAGTATTTTTATTGGTTTAATTTCTTCAACAGCTTTTACCGGTGGCCCCTGTGGTGCAATCAAATGTCCTTTTGAATAGTCCAAAGCAGAAACACTCCCCCAGTTGCTTTCATCAAAACCGTATGTATTCCAGCCCGGCATTTCTTTATTTGCATCATAAGTTTCACCATTGTAAATGTCTGAAAAAATAATTGGCCCTGTAGTTGCTTTCCAGCTGTTATCAGTAACAATTACTTCACTTGATCCATCAGTATAATTAATTTGTATCTGTGCTATAAGTGCAAGTTTTTCGCCATAATAATTACGCTGATCCTGCCATCCAATATTTCCACGAAACCAACCATCGCCCAGTGTTGCACCGATGGCATTGTTTTCTTTTAGCATCGCTGTAATATCGTAGGTTTGATACTGAATTCTTTTGTTATAGCTTGTCCAGCCCGGTGTAAATAACTGATCTCCCACTTTTTTACCATTAATAAAAAGCTGGTACAAGCCCAGTGAAGAAGCATAAATTCTTGCTGATTCTATTTTCTTCCCGGCATTGAATTCTTTTCTTAAAAAATGTGCAGGTTTCGAGCCATCCAAGTCAATTTCATTTTCCATAGTAATCCAGTCCGCCAGCCATTCGTCACTGCTCAATATTCCCATTTCCCAAAATGCGGGCTCGCTCCATTTACTTGCTTTATTGTTGTTATCCCAAATACGAACTTTCCAGTAAACGCTTTGCATAGATTTAATTTCAGGACCATCATAGACAAGGTTTACAGACTTATTACTTTCAACTTTACCGGTATTCCATATTAGTTTACTCTTTTTATTCAGCTTATCAGGAGAATCTGCCACCCATATTTCATAAGCAGTTTGGGTAACATTTTGCTGATCAGAAAATATTTTCCAGCTCAAGCGTGGTTTTTTAATATCTATCCCCAGAGGATTGGAATTGTATTCACAAACAAGGTCTTTGACTTCTGTATTGGCTACAGATACCGTTGTTACTGCAATAAATAGTAATGCAATTAAAAGTCTTACTTTTTGTAGGATACTGTTCATAATAGTTTTATTTAGTTGAAATAGTGTTTTAACAAAGAAAACAAATTTAAAATTGTATATGCGGAAATTCAATACATTTTCTGACATAAAATTTATACTTTTTGACAATAAATAATCTCTGATGAAATTTATATCAAATGCTCCAGTGACCGTTATAATTCAAAATGATATATTTCTTTCATAAGTGTGGATTCCTTACTTCGCAAATTAAATGTATCATTTGTGGCACTTTATGATTAATTCGTGCTCGCTTTGTACCTGTTCCATTTCATAATTTTGATACAGGAACCTCGCCAGTAATTTTTATTGGTTGAATAATTTCAGATATTATGAAAACCGGAATAACAGTTTTTAGGATTTTATGCTTTAGTTTGATTTTTTCGTTGTTTAGTTGTAATGATAATGAAACTGACAATCTCAATGTTTATGAAGTGCAGGGAGAAAAGGGTTTTTCCGGCAACCTTGATCAAAGCGATGCATTTGTAGCCATACTGATAGCAAAAGATGAAGCACTTGCCTATGTATGCAATGGTGAAGAAGAAATTTCGGAATGGTTCAGAGGTGCCATTATAGATCCTGATAATTTCGAATTAACGAATATTGACGGAGCTAAAATAGCAGTTGGATTTAATTCCGGTCAATTGGATGGTAATGTTGTTTTAAGAGATTCCAGAATGTTTACTTTTACCGCCATGCCTAATCATTATGAGATTGGCGGCATTTACAGGATTTACGGAGAGGAAGCCCAGGCAGACGGAATTGAAGCAGGCTGGATAATTGATTCCTCAGGAGAACAACGTGGGAGTTTAAAAATAAAATCCGTTTTTCGTGTTGCACCAAAATTAAGACGTATTAAAGATGTCCTTGACGGCACTTCAAACACAACAGTATTCTCCGAAACCAGAAGTATTAAAAAATCTTACCCCGTAAGAACTTTCATAATAGCTCCGAATAATATTATTGCTCCAAACAATATTGTGGCACCCAATAATTAAACTCTTTAACTCCCTTTCTTCAACAACCGGGGCGAATTCCTGTCTGCCCCGCACGCTGGCGCAGATTCCTGCCTGCCGCAGGCTGGCGCAATCTGTGCCATTGACGAAGTCAATACTATTTTAATTCATTTTTCAATTTATTATCACGTTATTTAGTCAAAAACTTTTCTGGTCTTTTGACCAGGGCACGGATTTTAAATCCGCGCCAGCAGCGGAAAAGTACTACGAATCTCAATTGATATTTGAAATCCTCTTATAATACTCCCCACTGGAAAAGACTATTTTTAAAATGCCATAATCCTGATTGTAATAGAGACTATCTAAACTAATATAATCGTAGTAATTTGTGGGTGTTTGTGGCTCTCCCAACTTTAGTACATCAAAATAAATACAAGAATCAATTTCCAAAGAGTCAGCAATCTCATAATAGGGGTATTGACTTACAGGTGTTGGAATATAGAAACTATATTTTCCAATGTTTAGGTAGCAATGCAGAATTTCTGTATTTAAGTTTGATATTTCAATTGAAATATCATAATCAAAACTTTCAGAAACCATTGTTGTTTGATTGGTTTCAAATTGATTATGAACACAGCATTCTGTGCAAGCATAATAGTCTTCGAATGTTTCCCGGCTGGTTTTAAATGATATTATTTCGCCTTTGGAATGTTGAAATGAGTACATGCTGTCGTTTTGATAAGGAACAAATAGCAACGCTGATTCCGGAAGAGGACCATTGTCCTTGGTAGAAATTCCTCCCGGGCAGCACCCTGTTAATATTAGCAGAGTTATAAAATATAGAACTTTATTCATTTGATTTTCAAAATTATATTTTTTGGAATCTGCGCCAGCCAAGCTTAATGCTAAAGATTAAAATCTCTCAAACTATAACATTCTGTAAAGTCAGAATTTACTGTAATAAGGGTCAATTTGTCTATTGTACACCTATACTCAAAACCCAAATCTTCAAATTCCTTTTTTGCGTTTTTGAATTTATTTTTATCAAGGGTTAATTGAGCTGTTGGATTATTAAAATCATATTCTTCCTTGCTGAATAAACCTAATCCTATATGAGGATAAAATGGTAGATCCTCTCGAAGATAAGGCCTTAAAATTCCCTCATAAAATTCATCGTGGAGTTCGACAACCAATTCTTTTCCTTCTTTTGCACCCATATACAACCAATGATCCCACGTTTTTTCAAGGATGCAAAAATGTACATCAAATGCTTGCCAGTTTTTTAATATTGTTTCAATGTGTTTTTCTAATTTTTCTTGTCCCACAATCTCAGGAACCGGATGAATAAAAGTTACATGTTCAGGAAGCAATTCAGAATAAGGATCAAACTTTTGACGAAAAGATTGAAAACCCTTATGTAGGATATTTGGATAGTGTACTAATGCAAAATACATTTTTCTATTACTTAACTATTCGCTGACTCAGATTCCAGTCTGCAGCAGACTGGTGCAATCTGTGCCATTGACTAAGTCAATACTATTTTAATTCATTCTTCGATTTATTTCAAGTTTTTTAATTCAAAATGCTTCCGGTCCTTTCAACAAAGTACGGATATTAAATCCGCGCCAACGATAGGTTTTTTATCCTTATTGGTGTTTAAGGTAACATATGTAAAAATCAATTATTATCTTTTAACTGGTGGTGGTGGTGCTTTTCTTGTAGGAGCGCGAGGAGTTCTTGGACTAGGTTTACTAGGTTGTGGTGAGGATTTTTCACACTTAAAGGTTAATTTATTATAATCAGCGGATTGATACATAATGTATTTATTTGATGTTTAATAATAAAAAAATGATTTGCAGTCCTATCCCGACCGCAAGACTTATATAAGTGTATGTTCGCAGTTGTGTTAAAGTTTTGTGCCCTTGATCCCATAGATTTAGTAGCTCTTTATCTTGACTTTCAGAATCTGGTTCCATTTTATCAATCATAGTTATCATATCAAAGTCATGTCGAATAGTTTTAGATTTCCTTATTAATATTAGCACGAATGATACAAATATTAACGTTAGACTTAATACTAAAATAAGTGCAAATTTTGCATCTTGAATCTTTAGAAATTTATCATTTATCGTAATAAAAAATCCTAATGCTCCAATTGAAATATAGCTTAAAGTTGTTTCAATTTCGAGGTCTTTCTCAGAATATTCTTTTTCAAGAATTTTTCGATAATCTTTTAATTCGTCTTTTGTCATTTTATTTTCAACATTACATTTCTACTTCTTATTTTCGATTTAAAATCATTGTTGCGTACACCACTTCTCAATTGTTCCAATTTTATTCATTTATATGAAGTTTCATAAAGTTAATATTGTCAAAAAAACAAACAAAGTATTAAATCCGGAGGCGGCTTTCGGTTTTTTTTCTTTCTGGGTGTCAACGGATTTAGGTTTCTAAAATTAATTATTATTAACATAATTCCAATATTATTTTTAAAAGTTTTTGGGAATGGAATATGGATGATTGGATTTTATTTTTTGTATAAACCACCCCACCGCTGTGAACGCGGTCCTCCCCTCCTGCGAGGAGGGGAATTTTTGTGCGCTTAAGTAGTTTTAGGTAATCAAATTAAATTTAGACATACGAACATTTTAACTTCTTGCGGGAGGAGAATTTTTGTGCTCTTTTACTATTTTTAAATTCAATTCAAATTATGAAATACGAACATTTCCCCTCCTCGCAGGAGGGGTGCTCCGAGCATTCGGAGCGGGGTGGTTAAGTACTTTTATAAAACCATTTTTGGCTAACCCACAAAATAACAAATCCGCACCCATCTTTTAAATCTGCATTATCTACGTTCTATTCAAAATAAAATTGAAAATATCTGAAAGATTTGCGATAAAAAAATGTATTTTTCGCATTTACTAAAACCAATAAAATTTAATCTTAACCTTACCTTTTGTAAAGGATTGAAAAGAAAAACTATACAATTTTATTATAAACTCTCTGAAAAAGACGTATTCTATGATGAAAAAGCTGTTTAATTTACTGTTGCTGCCGGTTTTGATTTTTGGCATATCAAAAGTGTCGGCACAAGGAATTTCGTTTGATAAGTATCATACCAACGACGAAGTTCAACAAATCCTCAATTCGCTGCAGACGGGCAATTCAGGCTCGGTAAAACTGCATACCATTGCCACAAGTCCGGGTGGCGAAGAAGTAAAAGTTCTGGAAATCGGTTCCAGTCTCGAAGACGTACCTGCCATTTTTGTAGGGGCAAATTTTGAGGGCGACAGGCCTATTTCAACCGAAGGTGCTTTGTACCTTGCTCAAATGTTACTCGACTCTTCGAAATACACCGAAAATATAAAGTGGTACATCCTGCCACAACCCAATCCCGATGCGGCTGCGGGTTATTTTGCAGATGTTAAATATAATCTCAGTGTAAACCAGTTTGAGATTAATAAAGATGTGGATGAAGCGTTAAACGAAGATGGTTTTGAAGATTTAAACGGAGATGGTCTGATTACAAAAATGCGCGTTAAAGATATCGAAGGTTCGTATGTAGTCTCGAAAAACGATGCAAGAATTATGGTCCGCGCAAAAACCAGTAAAGGGGAACGTGGTGCATATAAAATATATACTGAAGGAATTGATAACGATGCCGATGGAAAATACAATGAGGATGGTCCCGGTGGAATCAATGTGGGAATTGCTTTTCCACATCTTTTTCCCAGAGATAAAAAGGAAGCGGGCCGTTTCTCGGGCGAAACTCCCGAGGTGTACGGAATCCTTCGTTTTATATACGATCGCCCTGAAATAGCAATGGTATATACTTTGGGAAGCTCAGATTTTTGCGCGGTTCAACCCAAAGGAGGCCGCAAAGGCGGAGCCAATTTGTCAAACATAAAACTACCAGGTCGTTATGCAAGGATGTTTGGTGCAGATCCGAACAAGACTTACACCATGGAACAGGTTATCGAGATGGTAAAACCACAGGTTCCTCCGGGAATGGAAGTTACTCCCTCGATGGTGGCAGGTTTTCTTGGTCTGGGCGCAGCCGTTAACCCGCTGGATGCAGATTTGAAATTCTACAAAAACTTTAACCAGGAATACAAAAAGTTTTTGGAAGCTAAAAATTATAAAACAGAAGCTTTGGATCCTGCTCCTGCAAAAGACGGCTCTTTTGAATTATGGGCCTATTATCATTTGGGAGTTCCATCCTTTAGTATGAATCTGTTTACAGTTCCTAAAGTAAAGGAAGAGAAGAAAGAGGAAAATGGTGCACTTTCATTGGATGAAGTGGAAAAAATGGAAACCGAAGAGTTTGTTGCTTTGGGTGAAGAAAAAATAGATGCTTTTCTGAAAGAGAATAATGCTACAAAGTTTAATGCAAAAACGGTAATCGATATGATGGAGTCGGGAAAAGTAACTCCAAAACAAATGGTTGCCATGCTTAAAAATATGCCAAAACCGGAAAAGGAAGAAGGAGAATTAAGCGATAAAGACAAAGCTTTGCTGGCCTGGTCTGAAAGTCACTGGGAAGGCAAAGGATTTGTTACATGGGAAGCTGCTGAGCATCCAACACTTGGTGATGTAGAAATAGGTGGATACGCTCCTTATCTGGAAAGTACGCCAAAAGCGGAGTTGATTGATTCGCTGGCATCAATAAAAATTCCATGGTTATTACAACTTTCAACAAAAATGCCCGAATTAAAAATTGCAGACAGTAAAACCACTGAGCTGGGTAAAGGCGTTTATAAACTTGAAGTATTTGTTGAAAACAAAGGTGAAATAGCCTATCCGATTTCGATGGGTGAAAGAAACAATTATCCTGCACCGGTAATGCTGGTTTTGGATGGCGACATTGAAATTCTGGAAGGAACAAAACGAATGAAAGTGGGAAGTATTGGAAGTAACCAGGTAAAAAAACTGTCGTGGATTGTTAAAGCAAAAATCAATTCAACTATTGATGCCAGGCTTGAATCGGTGGTATTTACCGATGATGTTAAACAAATTAAAATTGGAGGTTAATTATGAAACATACAATATTATCTGCACTGTTGATTTTTGGTTTTGCTTTTGTATTTGCAGCCGATAAGGGAAAAATTGAAGTTCCGCTTCGTTTCGACAGATATTATAATTACGAAGAAGTAAATGAGGCACTGAAAGTTTTAAATGCTGCTTATCCTGAACTCACAAAACTGGATATGATTGGTAAAAGTGAAGAAGGCCGCGAGATTTATGCCTTAACCATAAACAATCCTGAAACCGGCGACGAACTCAGTAAACCCGGTGTGTATGTGGATGGAAACATTCACGGAAACGAAATTCAGGCCGGCGAAGTTTGTTTGTATTATGCCAATATGCTTTTAACCAAATATGGCGAAAACGAAAAAGTTACCAAAGTTGTCGACAGAAATGCACACTACATTATTCCTGTTGTAAATGTCGATGGCCGCTTTCATTTTTTTGAAGACGGAAATACACCAAGTACCAACCGTAGTATCAGGGTTGCGAAAGACGATGATAAAGACGGATTGTTTGACGAAGATCCTCCGGATGATTTGGACGGTGATGGTAATATCTGCCAGATGAGAATTAAAGATCCTTACGGACAGTATAAAGTAGATTCTGAAGATGAACGAATTTTGGTTCGTGTTAAACCCGGAGAAAAAGGCGAATACACATTGCTGGGTTACGAAGGAATAGATAATGACGAAGATGGCAGAATTAACGAAGATGCAGAAGGATATTTGGATCCAAACCGTAACTGGGGATACAACTGGATGCCGCCGTATGTGCAGCGCGGAGCAGGTAATTTCCCGCTTTCCGGTGTTGGATTAAAAGCAATTAACGACTATATAAATGCCCGGCCAAACATTATCATTGGTTATGCATTTCACAATACAGGAGGAATGTGGTTGCGTGTTCCGGCAGAAAAATCCATAGAGATTCCGGCATCGGATGTTGCAGCCTATGATGTTATTGGCAAGGAAGCGATAAAAATTACTCCGGGGTATGTTTATAAACCGGCTTACGAATTGTATCCTACATATGGCGATTTTGATTCACACCTTTATTTTATTCATGGTGCGTATTCTTTTGTTGGAGAACTTTTTATGAGAAGTCAGGAAACCTACAAAGAAGAGCAAAAAGGGCCAAAAGAAGACGATTTGGAATCTTTAAGGGGAGGCACAAGAACAGAAAGAAGCCGGGAACAACTGGAGTTTAATGATAAGGTGGCGCAGGGAGAATTGTATAAAGAGTGGAAGAAATTTGACCATCCTGTTTATGGTGAAATTGAAATAGGTGGCTGGGTAAAAATGAGTAGCCGGCTTCCCCACCCTTTTATGTTACAGGATTTGGTACATAGAAATGCTGCTGTTGTTTTTCTCTCGGCCGAACATACTCCTGAAATTATAATGGAGGTTTTTGATATACAGGAAATTGGAAATAACCTACACCAGGTTCGTGTAAGAATAGAAAATGAAAACGGACTGGCTGCAATGACAGCACAGGCTTTTAAAGACAAGTTGTACGAACTCGACCGTTTAATAGTAAAAGGAGGCAAGGTTGTAGCAGGTGGAAAAATTAACGACGTTAGGCTAAATAAAGTTAGCTATAAAGAGGATAAACCAGAAATACAATTCTTTGCCTTGCCGGGTCATAGCCAGGTTGAATACCAGTTTTTAATTGAAGGAAAAGGCGATGTAACAATTGATTTTGAATCGCGCAAAGCAAAAAATGTTAGTACTAAGATAAGTTTATAAGCTGTTTAACTATTATATTTTAAGGGCATTGGGATTATTTCTGATGCCTTTTTTTTGACTTACTTACGACATCCTTTAGGTTGGTAAATTGAGACAACAACGATTTTAATGGATAATGTAAATTTTTTAATTAGTTAATATACAGCTATTTGCATTTACTAAAACAATAAAATGTCTTGTAATAATCACCGCCCTGAAGGACGGCGTAAGTTAAGATTATCAAAGAAAAAAACTGAATCAGAAATCATAATAGAATAGCAAACTTACCCGTGTGGCATTTCCGGAAACACCATTTTTATTGACTCTTTTTCCCCACACCACTTCTCCACCGGCAGTGGCTCCATCGGTAATATTCCAGAAAGTGTTCATCCTTATAGTTTGCCCTCTGTGGAAAATGTCATCGTTAGTAAAAGGCTGTTTTTCTAAAACCACGGCACCATAGCTGATATTGCTATACAAATCTGATGTCCAGTTATGTTCATATGTGGCATAATATCCAAATGACACCGGAGTTACATAACCTTCGTCTAAAGGCCATTTTATATGAATATCATAACCTTTTCCTGCCAGTTCATTAAAATATCTGGAAATAGCTTTTCCTATAGCTCCCTGAACATACCATTTGCCATTTATCCATGAATCAACTACAAAAGATGCTGAAACTCCCCAACCATAGACAATTTCAAGTTTATCCTCCACCTTTCCGGATAAAATTGGCAAAATTCCTGAAACCTGAGCTGAACCCCAATCAAATTTTCTGTCCGCTCTGACAGTAACATCGGGTGTCAATTGAAATGCTTCAACACTGAGCGAATCAGGTAACCCCAAATTAGGAGGAGTATACTCCAAACCAAAGGCGACATTGGTTTCTGCATACAGTTTGGGAATTGAGTATCTTATTTGAGGGGTCCGAACCACGGTAGAACCAGTGGGACCCGAAAAATCAACAGTGGAGGGCAAAGCATTGATATGTGTAAACAAACTCCATGTTTGACCTAATAAAAACCGGGAAATCTGTCCGTAAGCATGTCTTATTCTAAAACCGTTTTTTCCGGCAAAATCAGTTTCCAGCCGAATAAAAACATTGTCTTTGTCTGTTTTTCTTGTTACCTCAAATCCCAGGCGGGTTTGTTCAAGGCCGTTATAGTAATTTGGCAAATTCTGATTGGTACCGGGAGTAGGAATTTCGTAAGTGTTTAAAGAGTTTTTCGATTGGAGTTTAACATTGTCGTAAACCACCAAATAACGTACTGAGCCAAGAATTCTAAGTTGCATTCTTTGGTCTGGCGTAACGATAAACAAACCACGATTCTGATCTATATCCAGCGGGGCATCTTCAATGACTTTACTCGAATCGGTTTGAATCGTATCTACAGCACTTAGTGTCATTACTTTTTTTCCCTCTTCTTCTTCAATTTCCTGGGCATTAACATTAAAAGAAATCATACCAAACAAAAAAACAAGGGCCACGAAAAAACCTTGTTTTAAGAGCTTACCTGCAGAGTTATTGTTTAAAAGAATATGGTTATGAAAAATCATTTGCCCCATTAATTTAAAATGAATTCTTTTTATTTAGGCATTCCCAATTTAAGTATTTTTCTGCGAATTAAGGAAAGAATAATACCAACAGGAAAGTAAAACTATAAATACACTTTTAGTAGATATGACTAACACCATCCTTTAGGTTGGTGTGAAGAAACAAAGTAGCAATCCGGATTTTGTAATTTTTTGTAACTTCTATAATCTACAAAAAACTACAAAATCCTGTTAAAATGCTTCTGTTGTATTGAACATTTTATTAGTGTATTTTACTTTTAATACCATTAAATATAAGGCCTGAGCATTCTATGATTTATACCATCATTCACGTACACAGCTCTCACTCCCAGTCCTCCTACTTCATGAATATTTCGGTGTTCGTCGTCAAAAAACACCATTTTTGAATACGGAACCTTAAAGTGGTTTTGAATTCTTCTAAAGTGTTTTATTTTGCTGCTGGGGTAAATCTCCTTTAAATCAAAATACTGGTCGATATCAAACATATGGAGTAAATCCTGCGCCCATCCGGGTTGATAAGTTCTGGAAGCAGCAACCACATGTTTGTTTTGTTCCTTTAACTCTTTTAGAATATCAATCACATCATCGTACAAACGAATCCAGTCGCCGCAACTATCAAGCAATCTGCCATTCTCCCATGTATAAGGTGGATTGGTTGTGTCACACCAGCCACCACCGGCATCCCAAAGGGTAAAGTCTAAATCGAAGACGAAAATTCTCATGTAAGGCTAAAGTAAAAAGTGAAAAGGCAAAAAATTTGAAATTCATAGATTGTTAACTCAATTAAGATTAGCTTTAGAGTTTACAATTATACTTCCCAAAATTTTCTTCAATTGTGAAGATTCATCCAATAAATACAACAACTCTGTTTTATTTTTGTTATCCAATTCCACTGTTGCTTCAATAATTCTTAACCAGTAGTTGGTTTCTCTCATTTCTCTTAATGAAATTTCAGTTTTAAATATAAAATCTGCTTTTGAAGATCCAGCCTGAGCTTCTTCATAATTCGCTCCCGGAGAAGTAGATGATTTGGAAAGCTGATATCTAATGTTGTTGAACTCAGGTAAGTTTGGAAGATTTTTAAGAAACAAAACAGTTCTTACAGCAAAGTTAAAAAGTCGCTCTTCTAAATCATTTCTCATATTTTCAGATTTTGTTGATTTCTTCTAAAAGAAATTACACCTTTTAACCCAAAACTCAAATTTTATTTTGGAAACATCTCTCAATTTTGCCTTTTGCCTTTCTACTTTTTCCTTATTCTCAGAATCCCAGTGATGTAGGCAACCACATAGAAATTTCAGGAATGTACGTTACCAGTAATAAACAAAGTATCATGGCAACAAACATTGGCAGAAGTGGTTTGATTACGGTTTCTATTTTTACCTGACTAACACTACAGCCGATAAACAACAGTGAACCCACCGGTGGAGTTCCCAAACCAACACTTAAGTTTAATACCATGATAATACCAAAATGTACAGGATCTAATCCAAGATTGGTTACAATCGGAAGGAAAATCGGTGTGAAAATCAGAACTGCCGGAGTCATATCCATAAACACACCAACAAACAACAAAATCATGTTAATAATCAGAAGGATTACAAACTTATTATCGCTCAACGCCAGTAATGCTTCACTCACATTTTGAGGAATATTTTCGTAAGCCATAATCCATGAAAGTCCGATACAAGTCGCAACCAGTAAAAGCACAAAAGCCGTTGTCTTTACAGAGCGAAGAATTACATCAGGCAAATCCCCTATGGTTAATTCGCGATAGGCAAATGCCAAAATTAAGGCATATAAAACAGCAACAGCAGAAGCTTCAGTCGCAGTAAAAAAACCAGCTACAATTCCTCCGATTACTATTACAAGCATCATTAAACTCGGGAAAGCCCGTAAAAAAGTTTTTAAGGCTCTTTTTGCTCCGGTTTTATGTTTTCCTGCATACCAGGCAAATCCTAGTATAAAAACCAAAGCCAAACCACCATAAATTGCAGTAGCAACACCTGAAGAAAAGAAAGAATTGACTTTCATCAGGCCTACCACGATTAATGCGATAGAAGCAATTGCTGCAAAAAACTTAGACACATTGCGTATCATGCCTTTGAATCCAAATTTGCTGTAGGAAAACATCCCCAAGGCCATTGCCATAATTGCCAGACCGGTTAGAATACCCGGAGCATAACCTGCAAGGAATAAAGCTGTAATAGATACACCTCCACTTGCCAGTGAATATACGATAAGCACATTACTTGGCGGAATAGATAAACCGGTGGTTGCTGATGTAATATTGACAGCGGCACTAAAGTTTCTGTCGTAACCCTCCTTGTTTAGTTCCGGCATCATAATACTCCCAATTGCAGATGCAGAAGCCGCAGCTGAACCGGAGATGGCACCAAAAAGCATATTCGCAAAAACGTTTACAAATGCCAGTCCTGCAGGCCAGCGACCTACCAAAACCCGTGCAAAATCGATTAAACGCATCGCAATTCCTCCCTTGTTCATTATGTTCCCGGCGAGTATAAAAAACGGAATTGCCAAAAGTGCAAAACTATCGAGTCCCGTTGCCATTCGCTGAGCAAAGGTAGTGGCTGCCGGCAGTGGCAAAATGGTAACCAACATGGTCAGTATGCCTGAAATCCCAATACTAAATGCAATTGGAACTCCCAAAGCCAGTAAAAAAATAAAACTAACTACTAAAACGATTACTCCAAGAAATTCCATTATTCTACAGTTTTTAGGTTGATTGAATTATCAATTGTATAATATATTGTGAGGATTCCACTAAATGGCACTATTAGATAAACATAACCAAGAGGCAAGGCAAGAGCAGCAGAGGTAACACCCAGGTAAAATCGTGTATAAACAAGCCATGTACCACCAATAACCATAACGAATAAGGCAAAAACTGCTACAATGGCATTAATAATAATTTGGAGCCG
>CAJXZG010000104.1 GCA_913063265.1 uncultured Prolixibacteraceae bacterium
AGCACGAGATCCGCTATTTTACGCTTGTCTGGCAGTTGCCAATCAGGATGCCCCGGGTGTAGGAGATCTTTGCCTTCGATGCCATACACCTGATGGATGGCTAAACGGAAGATGTGAACCCACCGATGGTTCTGCATTAAATTCAAACGATCGTGAAGGTGTTCAGTGCGATTTTTGTCATAAACTGGTTAAACCCTTGCAAAAAGTTGAAGGAGTTTATGTTAATCCATTCCCCGGTGATGAACTATACAATAGTTCTGTTTATAATTCAATCACATTTGAGCAGGATAAATCATATATAGACCAAATTATTCCGGTTCCAGGTACATCTGCAAACGGAATGTACCTTGCAGATTCAAACAACGGAAAGCGAGGGCCATTAAACGATGCCACAGGGAGGCATCAGATGTTTTATTCCCCGTTTCATAATGAGGCGGCTTTGTGCGGAACTTGTCATGATGTAAGTAATCCTGTTTTTATAAGACAAAATACGGAACTAGAAGAATATACATTTATAAAACTTTTGGGAGAAGGTGATAAAACGCTCTCAGAGCTTGATTTTAATCTTCGTAATATGTTCCCGGTTGAAAGAACGTACAGCGAATGGCTGGCCAGCAGCTACAATTCAGAGAATGGTAAAACCTGTCAGGATTGCCATATGAAAGATGTTGCAGGCAAAGCAGCAAAAATGAAAGATGCAAAATTGAGAAATGATTTACCACTACACGATTTTACGGGGGGCAACACCTTTGCTCCGCTTATGGTAAAAGATAAATGGGCCGCAGAGGTTAGCTCAACCACCCTTAATGCCGGCATTGAAAGGGCCAGAATACAACTTCAATCTGCAGCTGAATTTGAATTAGAAGTTGTTGGCAATATTGCAACAGTGAAAATAACCAATAACACAGGGCACAAATTACCTACAGGTTATCCTGAAGGACGAAGGATGTGGATAAATATTAAGGCATTTAATGGAGATAAACTGGTTTGGGAATCAGGAAAGTATGATAAAGAAACTGCAGTGCTTACTGCGGATGGTGCAAAGATTTACGAGTGCAAACCGGGGTTTAGTAATGCCTGGGCCAGTGAATTGGGAAAACAAGCCGGGCCGTCTTTCAATTTTGCTATCAACAATAAAATATGGTTTGACAACCGAATCCCACCGGCAGGATTTACCAATGAAAAACTAGAGCTTTTACAATCTCCTGTGGTAAATAAAAATGGTGAAGTCGATTATACCATCTATGCTGACGGACAAAACTGGGATATTACTACGTACAATATTCCTGTAGACTTTGACAGGATTGAAGCAAGGTTAATGTATCAAACCACCTCAAAGGAATATGTAGAGTTTTTACGAGATGCTAATCAAACAAATTCTGCAGGACAGGAATTGTATGATTTGTGGTTAAAACATGGAAAATCGGCACCTGAGATTATGAATGAAAAATTTTGGGGAAACACTCCTATTGCATTTATGGATGCTGATTTTATTTTGGTTTCAAGAGGAACAAAAAGGAAATCCGCAAATGGTATTGCTACAATTGAAGTAACATCAGGTGCAACAAAGGTTTCAGGTGCAATTGTTACCGTGGATTATTCAGGTCCAAGTAGCGGCACTGCACAGGGAACAACAAGCTCAGATGGTACAGTAACCATAAAAACCCGTTCAGTGAATAATCCAACCGGCTCATGGTGTTTTACTATTCTCGATGTGGAGCATTCTGAATATACCTATGTAATACCAAAACCATTTACGCGGGCCTGTGAAGAAGAAACTTTTGCATTGAACAAAAGCGGAATTATTGATATTATGGAAATTCATCAACCCCAGTATAACATTTATCCTAATCCATTTTCCGAAAAATTACATTTGGATTTTATATCTCCAATAGATTGTAATGCGAAAATTGAAATCTACAACAACTCAGGGAAACTGGTTAAAATCTTGTTAGATCAGCCAGTTATTGCAAACTTAAATTACTATGTTGAATTTATTCCTGAGGAAAATTCGGGTGGCATGTATTTTTACAGAATAAATTTAGGGAACAAAGGTTATATAGGTAAAGCTGTTTATCAGAAATAATACTTAATAATTTTCACAAAAGGGCTGTCAATATCTGACGGCCTTTTTTACACATTAACATCAAAATAACAAGTTAAATTTTTTATCTTGTCAACCAGAATTTAAACCAATTTTATCATGAAATCATCTAAATTATTCACAAACATGAAAGTCCTTTTTATCTTTTTAATAGTTGTTACTGTTGGTTTTTCACTTTCCGCACGTGATTTTTATCAATTAAAAGTTTATACAATAAACAGTGAAACACAGGAAGCCGTAATTGACAACTATCTGGAAAATGCTTTTTTACCTGCCCTGCATCGTGCCGGAATAAAAAAAGTTGGAGTTTTTAAACCTATTGCTGAAGATCCGGCTGCAGGAACTAAAATATTTGTTTTTATTCCATTAAAAGATTTAAATCAAATTGATAAAATTGAAACCGGACTAACAAAAGATAAAAAATACCAGAAAGAAGGAGAGGAATACATAAATGCGGCTCACGATAATCCTCCATACGAAAGAATGGAAGCAATACTTTTAAAAGCATTTACTTCACAGCCCGAATTTTATGCACCTGAATTTTCGACACCAAAAAGCGAACAGATTTTCGAACTTCGCAGTTATGAAGGGGCTACTGAAAAACTTTATCAAAAAAAGGTACATATGTTTAACGAAGGTGGTGAAGCTGCCATTTTCCAAAACCTGGGATGTAATCCTGTTTTTTTTGGTGAAGTACTTACAGGAAGTAAAATGCCCAATTTAATGTACATGACGTCATACGAAAACATGGAGTCAAACAAGGAGCACTGGAAAGCTTTCGTAGATTCTCCGGCCTGGAAAGAACTAAAAGTTAAACCTGAATATGCAAATACAGTTTCGCATATTGACAAGTGGCTTACCTACCCAACCAATTATTCTGACTTTTAGGGATTAAGAATATTTTTTCCCTGTTGATTAAAATTTACAATGATTTTTTTGGAGCATAAGCTTCAACAAAACTGCTGTTTTTTTTGTTTATTAGCACAGCAAAACAGACAATAAATGATTTATCACAAAACATTTAAACATAAAAATTCTGACACCTGGGTTGTGTTTGTGCATGGAGCAGGTGGAAGCAATGCGGTTTGGTTTAAGCAGTTACGTGAATTTAAAAAACATTTTAATGTATTGCTAATTGATTTACGGGGTCATGGGAAATCCAAAGATCATTATTCACAGGAAGAAATTTACGAGTTAAACGAAATAGCCCTGGATGTAATTCAGATTATGGATCATCTCGAAATTCAAAAAGCACATTTCGTCGGAATTTCACTAGGATGTATCATTATCAGGGCAATCGACAAACTGGCACCGGGAAGGGCAGAATCAATTATTTTGGGTGGAGCGGTTATTCAGTTTAACAAGAAAATAAACGGTTTGGTAAATACTGCAAAACTGTTGCAATCGATTTTGCCTTATATGTGGTTATATAAACTGAATGCCTGGATTTTAATTCCTTCCAAGAAACATGCTCAATCCAGAAAGCTATTTATACAGGAAGCTATTAAATTAGGAAAACACGAGTTTAGAAAGTGGCTTCGAATGTCAAATGAAATTCGTGAAAACCTGCAGGAATTTCTTGTGAAGGAAGCCTCTGCTCCTGTTTTGTATATTATGGGTGATGGCGATCATATGTTTTTACCCATGGTTTCAAACCTTGTTAAACAGCATATCAATTCTAAACTCGAAGTTATTGGTAACAGCGGGCATGTTTGTAACCTCGACCAACCCGAAGCATTTAACGAACGCTCGATTCGGTTTATAAAAAGTATTTCAGTGTAATTTTTTCGTTCATTTTTTTATTCAGACAGAAGATTTTTATGAAAGACTGTGAGTAAAAATTGAATCAAAATCCAAATACACAATTTTCAAAACACAAATAAATTCCAAAATTCTGAAGTAATCAATATCCAAAAGATGAAAATCTCATCAATCCAATACATTACATTAAACTAACTTACATCACATTACATGCATTTTTTTTTGGATGTTTGGTTCTTATTTGATATTTGGTATTTGATTTTTGAAATTTAATATAAGTTCAATATTTAATCTAAAATTTAGTCTTCGTAATAACCACACAAATCGCATAGACCCATAAAAGTATTTATTCTGTAGAAAAACAGGATGCCGGTAAATCTGCAGCATTAAACAAATTTGGTGTTGCTGTATTTCGCCATGCAAAACGCACGTATTTGGGCTTTTTCACCTCATCAGACTGAACTACAACCTGTTCATCCTTTATTTTGGCTTCGGCTTTAAAATAAATTTTGTCTTCTCCGGCGATTTCAAAACATTTCAATTCTTCACCTTTGGCATACAAACCTTTGGCAAATTCAAACGAAATTATCACTTTGTTATTTTTTAATTCCATTGATTTAAACAATGGTCCGCAATCTATTTCATCGATGGCCTGATAATGCCGATTTAAAGCCAGGTTGGCGAAACGAATGCCTACATCCAATTTATTTCTGGGATGAATATCAGTTGTATCCCCGATATCGCTTAATATAACCATTCCTGTTTTAGGAACTTCAAGCACTTTTCGTTGTTCCTCTCTTACAACCACTCCCTCAAAAGGTTGGCCATATTTGTAAGGAGCGATTTGAGCAAAATAAAACGAAAAATCGTTTTGAAAATCTTTACGCCAGCTTTCTATTAAGGTACTGAGAAACTCTTTGTAAGCATATCCGTTGATTGTGTTTCCTTCGCCCTGATACCATAATGCACCTGCAATATTAAATGGAACCAGCGGAGCAATCATTGCATTATAGATTCGTCCGGGTTCTGTGGGACCCCAGGGTACAGGATTTTGTTGTGCGGCTGCTTTTCTCAAATATTCGTCATTTTGAATTACCTCTTCCGGCATCCAGGATTCAACAGGCGTACCCCCCCAACTGGAATTGATTAATCCAACCGGTACATTAATGTCCTGATTAATTTTCCGACCAAAAAAATAGGCTACTGCACTAAAATCTTTCATGGTTTCAGGAGTACATTCTGTCCACTCCCCGGAACAATTAACCTGTGGATGTAATGCAGTTCTGTTGCTTACGGTAAAAAACCGGATATTGGAAAAATTAGCATTTTTTATTGCTTCTTCCTGGTTATCAATTCCTTTTGAAGCCGACCACTCCATGTTCGATTGTCCGGAACAAAGCCAGACTTCCCCAATCAAAACATTGTCCAAAACAATCTCATTAAAACCGGCAATTTTAACCTTATAAGGACCACCGGCAACAGGTGTTTTTACTTTAAGTACCCATGTCCCCTGGTTTCCGGTTTGAACTTTTACTTCTTCAGTCGACCATCCGGTACTGATTGTAACCTCTTCAAAAGGTTTTGCCCAACCCCAGAAGGTAACTTCTGATTTTTGCTGCAACACCATGTTATCAGCAAAAATATCAGGTATTGTAACATTAGCATTAGTCAGGAACGGAACAATAAACACTCCGCATAAAATGATTTTTTTAATAAAGGTTTTCATAAATATGGTTTTTTAGTTCTTCTTTTTACTGATTTCAAATTTCGTAAAAGCACTATTTATCTGGTCCAACTGTTTTTTACTAAATGCGTCAGGATGATTTAAAATCAAAGGTAAAAATTCTTCGGCAACATTTCTTTCCGTTAATACCCTGTTTATAAAAATGCTTTTACTGTAATTATCCAGTTCCGGGAAAAGTGAAAGCAATTTATAGTTTTTGAAAGATTCTTCAAAAGGTAATGGCATTTTAATAATTGTATTTGCTTTAACCAATGGAACACTTTGAGTAATTACCTGAAAGATCAATTCTGATTGAATTTCATAATCCACTTCAGAAAAATATTTTAATGCAAATAATTGCGTTTCATAATTGTCAGACAACAACATTCTTCTTGATACTTCTTCTGAATAGTTATCCAAAGTAAAATTCGAAATTTGGTTTTTTATTGAACCATTTACAAAATGCCACAAGGTATAGGAAGAATAAACTGCACCTTCCACAATAGATTTTCTGATGGTAACAGGTGTTGCCCCGGTAACAGCATCAACCTTTTTTGATTGTACTTTTACAGATTTATCCAGTAAATCCGTCATCTTCAAAATCCGAAGCATACTATTTCGGTTTTTAAGAATCTGGTCCAGTTTTGTATAATCATCCGAAGAGAATTTTTTATGGTCAAACTTGGTTAAAGGAAATCCTGTAAGCGTATCAAAGCTTTGATAATTACCTGCCAAATCCCAGTAAATCTTTAAAACTACGTTGGCACATAAGGTATCGTCACAGACCGGCATATTCACGCTTGATTTGTATCTCTCCGGAATTCCGGCAGAATCAAAACAAATTTCCACTTGATTATTAACTTCAAATTCTCCATAAATAAATTCAAAAGCTTCCTTACAATCATCTACCCGTTTTTCCACCTTTGGATTAGAAACTAAAAATCCTCCGGCCAATAAAATCGATATAAAATATAAAACGGGAAGCTGCATCAAAATTATTTTTGATTTTCTATCAACTGAAGATATTCATCTAAATAAGTGGTATAAATATCACGCGGATTTACCTGATGTTTTTTACAAACCGATGCTGCAATTCCTACTGCAGCTCCCATTTGACCTGTGGTATTCATAACACGGGGGCCACCCAGTCCAATATGTGAACAGCTAAAATTTCTACCTGCCATAAACAGATTATTTATGTTTTTTGAGTAAAAACTTCTATAAGGAATATTATAAGTTTTGGTATTATAAAACATCGCTTCTGAAAGAAAATCAGGATTGTTTTCATCAACCAAATTCATTTGGTAGTGCACATCAACCGCCCTTTTTTCAAAAACCACTGCATCCTTGAAATCTTTGGGTTCACGCGCATCGTTGAAAGTAAAGATATAATCACCCACCAAACGTCTTGATTCCCTTTTTCCGACCAAATACGAAACCCATTTAAGCTGAATACTATCGGCTTTTAATTGTTCCGGCCAATTGTTTCTTTTATTGATTCTTTCCTGGTCCGGATGAATATCTTCGGGAATTTGATTTTTATAATTATAAAACGAACCATAGATAGCACAAAACATGTGATCCCGAATAGTTTCTGCATCATCGATTTGGTTTAAGTCGTTACTTGAATATTCCCAGAACCACTCCCCTTTTCTGCTTGAATGATCACCAACAACATCCATTGCCCATGGTACTTCAGGGAAGTCAACAGGCTTGCCTGCATTTTCCGTTCCCCACAACACAGAAGATCCCATAACAAAATTATCAGCTATTTCAGGACTCCAAAGCACGCCATGTTCCTCCCATGTTTCACCGTATTCTGACGCAGCCTCGCGACCATAAGAATATTCTGCTCCTGCCCAGTAACCTATCCAGCCGTCTCCCGTGCAATCTGCAAAATAGGGTGCTTCAAATCTTATTCTTTCACCACTTGATGTATGTTTGGCATCCACAGAATTGATAGAATTATTTTCAGCATGTGTAGCATAAGCTCTGTAATTTAAAAACAAGTCGATATTTTCATATTTTCTCATATTCTTCATTCGCTTTTCTTCATCTTTAAAAGCTTCAGCTGAACCGTTTGGATAATGTTCTGTATCTATCATTTTTAAAATGCGTTCAAAATTTCCATGAATACCAAGGGTATGAACCCGTATTTCACTACTGGCATTTCCTCCCAGAACAGGGCGATCGTGAATCAATGCTACTTTTAATCCATGTTCGGCTGCTGCAATGGAGGCTGCACAACCCGCAATTCCACCACCAACAACCACAAAATCGTATTTTAAAATTTTTTCAGGCAAAATCGTTTCCCCCTTTTTTTCAGCCCGCCATTGCTTTAATTCTTTTAGGTTTTCAGGTAATTGTTGCTCATTAATAGTAGATAAATAAATTGCATCACATCTGCCTTCAAAGCCGGTTACATCATGAAGTGCTAATTCATTTTTACCTTTTTTCAGATTAACCTTTCCTGCATATTCCCAGTTCCAGCCTTCATTTTTTCCCAGTTCATTTTCCAGCTTTTCACCATCCACCGAAATCAAAAATCGACCCGGAGCTTCCCAGTTTCCCGGTACCCAGTTTTTGGTTCTTGCCCAAACATGGTATAATCCTGAATTTTCAATTTTAATGTCTGTGACAGCATTTTCAACAGGTATACCCAATCCGTGGGCCAATAAATAAGGTGAGCCCATTTGCTCCACAAATTGCGGATCGACCACCCAGCCTCCTTTATTTTTAAAACTTTCTGCTTCAATTAATATTGAATTTTGTGCAGCAATCAGGCTGCTTATAAAAAAACATATCAGGAATATATTTAATCTTTTCATTTGAATTTATTAATAATTCGATATTCTGGCTTAAATGACAAAAATTTAGGTAATTGTCAAAAATAATTTCAATAATAATGAAATAATCAGTTGTCAAAAATCATTTAATTTGGTCTCTCCTGCATCAAGCCTTCTTTTTACATTATCTCTCATTTTTGTTGATTTTTCAGGTTTTGGGACAGCCCCAGTACGCTGGGCCCAGTTAAGCCACGCTGCAGCAAGTTCCTTCACTACTTCAGGATGCCGGGAAGCCAAATCATTAGTTTCCGTCCTATCCTCCTGCAGGTCAAAAAGTTCCCATTTTTCCAAAGGAAGTTCATTTATTTTGTCGTGTATGTGTGGCCAAAACCATGCTTCAGATACCAATTTCCACTTTCCTTTTCGTATAGCCCTGTTTCCTTCATGTTCCCAGAACAAATATTCTCTGTCTAATTCTTTGTCCTCAAAAGCAGGTACCAAAGAAGTGCCCTCCATTGGAGTAATTTTACAACCATTAAACTCATTGGGATACTTTGCTTCCGCAACTTCTACACATGTTGCCATTATATCAGGTAATTGTCCGGCTTGCTGTCGAAATTCATTTTTCCACGTAAATCCATTTGGCCAGTGCACAATCAAAGGGGTTGAAATTCCACCTTCGTTGCACCAGTGTTTAAACATTCTGAACGGTGTGTTTGACGCATTGGCCCATTCAGCTGCATAACCAATATAGGTATCTGCCGGACCAGGCATTACTCCCTTACCGGCTCGAACCGGCCTTCCGTCGCGGGTTTGCCGAGGTTCCATATCCTTTTGCAAATAACCTTCCGGGTAAGACTGAAGTTTTGCCGGATCTGCTTTTATTGTATCATCACCGGTTCGATACATACCATAAGTTTCCGAACATGCCCCGTTGTCCTGCAAAAATATAATCAAGGTATTATCCAACTGCTTCTTGTTCTTTAATGATTCTACAATACGACCTATTCCCTGATCCATATTATCAATCATAGCCGCGTAAACCTCCATACACGCAATATGCCACTCCTTTTGCTCTTGCTTCTCCCAGGGATTATTGGGATATGCTTTTGTCATTTTCCATTCAGGTTTTATCAATCCCATCTCTTTCATTTTTGAATACCGATTTTCTCTGATTTTATCCCATCCCTCATCATAAACACCTTTGTATTTTTCAATATCCTCCGGCAAGGCATGCATGGGCCAATGCGCAGCGGTATAAGGAACATACATAAAAAACGGATTTTCAAAATTGTGTTGGTTAATATATTTTACTGCAGTGTCACTTATTGCATCGGTGTAATAAAAATCATCTGATGGTGCAATAAACTCATTACCACTGGTTAATGAATTGGGATCAAAAAAACTGCCTGCGCCATGTATCGTACCAAAAAAACGATCAAAACCGCGTTGAAGAGGCCAGTTGTGTTTCGATGGATTTACTTTATCCGGAATCAAGGGTGTGACATGCCATTTCCCTGACATATAGGTAGAATATCCTGCCATTTTTAACACTTCCGCAATGGTTACACTAGTTTGGTTTAAATCTCCCTGATATGCCGGAGTTCCTCTGTTTTCCATCATATGGCCAATTCCGGCCTGATGTGGATGCAACCCGGTAATCAGTGAAGCTCTTGTCGGACAACAACGAGCAGTGTTGTAAAACTGTGTAAACCGCAAACCGTTTGCTGCCAGAGCATCAAGATTAGGTGTATTTACTTCGCTGCCATAACAGCCAATATCTGAATAACCCATATCGTCTGACATGATTAATATAATATTGGGGCGACTTGTCAGATCTTTCTCTGTATTATTTGATTTTACAGAACAGGCAAAAACAAAAAATAATGTTCCTGATAGGATTAGATTGATTATAAATTTCATAAAATTAGGTTTAATAAGATTCTAATTCTTTTGTTTAAGAATAATTTCAAATTAATAATTAATTTAAAGATACTCCCTCAAAAGTCATTTTTATGGGTTTAATGGTACCGTCTTCATTAAATTCCATCTCATCAATACAGGTTACCCGATGGTCCCGATCTTCGTTTGGTATCGGCCGACGATGATAAACCATAAACCACCTGTCTGTTTCCGGAACATTAATTACAGAATTATGCCCGGCACCGGTTGCAATATTTTCATCCGTTTCAAGAATAGTCCCGATTCGTTCAAATGGTCCTGTAATTTTATCAGCTATTGCATAAGCAACTTTGTAGGTTCCATTGGTCCATCCACCTTCCGACCATTGAAAATAATATTTTCCTTTTCGTTTAAATAATACTGGCCCTTCCACATAACCTTCAGGAGTTACATCTTTATAAAAAGTTCCATCCTCCCACGGTTCAAGTCCGTCAAATTTATCATTCAATTTTACAAGGTTACATTTTCCCCATCCTCCGTAAAACATATAATAGTTTCCGTCAGAATCTTTATAAACAAACTGGTCGATGGGTTGAGCTCCGTTATGTACATCATCAATTAAAGGCTTTCCCAGATAATCATGAAACGGACCACCCGGAGCTTCAGAAACCGCGATTCCTATTCCACCATAGTGATGCTGTTTTTTGTTTTCATCGTACCACTTGCTTCCCGGAACCTGTAAATCATTTGCTCCAAAAAACAAATAATACTTGCCATCCTTCTCAATGGCTGATGGCGCCCACATAGCATGAACTGCCCAACTCACTCTTGAAGTATCCAAAATATTTTTATGCTTTTTCCAGTTCACAAAATCGGTTGATGAAAATGCATCAAAAAAAACCTGTTTTTCAAAATCGTCACTCCATGTAGGATAAATCCAGTACTCGTTTCCAAATACCACACCTTCGGGATCAGCATACCAACCATCAAACACGGGATTTCCTGATTTTATTTTCTTTTGTTCATTGCAAGAAAGGAAAATTAGAAAAAGAGGAATAAAAATTGCTGTTTTAAATAGTACTGTGGAACGCATTCTTATTTAAATTTTTAAAAGCCGAAATTACAAATTTTTGCCTTGTTACTTAATAATCAGAAAGAAATGTGTTTCTGGAGTAAAGAACAGACAGTATAATAAAAGTTATATTTTTGTTATTCTCATAAAATTAGCATGATGAAACCACAAATAAATAACTTAAAGTATTCCGATACTGGGAATTTTTTTCTATTGGCGGGACCATGTGTCATTGAAAGTGAAAAAATGGCAATGGAAATTGCCGAAAAAATCATTGCCATTTCTGAGCGATTAAAAATCCCGTTTATTTTTAAAGGCTCGTACAGAAAAGCAAACCGTTCACGTATTGATTCATTCACCGGTATTGGCGATGAAGTTGCACTAAAAATTTTAAAAAAAGTAGGTGAAACTTTTCAGATTCCAACGGTTACGGACATTCATTCAGCGGAAGAAGCAATACTTGCTGCTGACTATGTAGATGTATTACAAATCCCGGCATTTTTATGCCGTCAAACAGATATTTTGGTAGCAGCCGCTAAAACCGGAAAAGTTGTAAATATTAAGAAAGGCCAGTTTTTATCGGGAGAAGCAATGAAATTTGCAGTTGATAAGATTCTGGAAAGTGGCAATAAAAATGTGATGCTTACTGAAAGAGGGACAACTTTTGGATATCAGGACTTAGTAATTGATTACCGTGGAATTCCGGCTATGCAAAAACTAAATGTTCCTGTAATTCTGGATATTACCCACTCACTTCAGCAGCCTAACCAGGCAAGTGGTGTAACAGGAGGTAAACCAGAATTGATAGAAACGGTTGCAAAGGCCGGTATTGCAGTTGGTGTTGATGGCATTTTTATCGAAACCCATCCAAGCCCTGAAACCGCAAAATCTGATGGAGCAAATATGTTAAGACTGGATTTACTGGAAGGACTTTTGGAAAAACTGGTTAGTATCAGACAAACAATAAACAGATTTTAGGTGAAAGAATTCATTGAAATATCAAATCAAATAGTTTCTCTGACCAATGACTGGGAGAAAAACCTAAAACAATTATCCGAAGAAACAATCTCTGAAAAAAGAAATATCCAGAACAGGACAATTAAACAAATAGTCGGGCATCTGGTTGATTCTGCATCGAACAATACACACAGGGTGATTCATTTACAATACAGGAAGTCACCACTTGAGTATCCCAATTATGCTACTTTTGGAAACAATGACAAATGGATAGCAATTCAGAATTACCAAAATGAAAACTGGGAAAACCTGGTAAATCTGTGGAAATATTCAATGAATCATTTTGCACATATAATCCAAAATGTAAATCCTGAAAAACTAAATAATGTTTGGCTGGCAGGAGCAGATGAGAAAGTTACTTTAAAAGAGATGATAGAATACTTTTTGCCTCATTTCAAATTGCATCTCATAGAAATAGAAGATTTAATTAACAGATAAAATATAAAAAGGAAACAAAATTTAATCTTATGAAACGAGCATATTAAAAAATTACATCCAGGAGGATGATTAATTCCGATAGCCACCGGAACATGTGAGTAACTTATTAAATTTTGAAAACTAACAATTTTGATAGTATGAAAAACAGAAGATCTTTTATAAAAAAAACTGCGGCTTTTTCATTAGCCGGAATGTTATCTCTTTCCAAAAATGCGGCAGCAGGCGAAATTCAAATTAAGGGTGCTTTAATTCACCATGTATATTTTTGGTTGAAGGAACCTGAAAATGAAGATCATAAAAAAGAACTGATTTCAGGATTAAAAAAGCTATTAAAAGTTAAAACTATAAAAATGAGCCATATAGGTGTACCTGCCGGAACTGAGAGTCGGGATGTGGTAGATCATTCGTATTCAGTTTCGTATATGGTAATGTTTGATAATCAGGCCGGACAGGATGCTTATCAGGTTGATCCCATACATACAAAATTTGTTGATGACTATTCACACTTATGGAAAAAGGTGATTGTTTACGATTCGATTGATTAATCAGTGTATATGCAGTAAATTTATAGAAACAGATTGGAAATTATATATTTAAAATGAATTTAATCCATAAATTGCTTCTGTTTGAAAAAGTTAGATAAAGAATTAGTTAATTAATATATTTTAAAAGTGGAAAACATGTTTATATATTAAACCTGAAGGATTTAAAACTTAATGAATTTAATAAAAAGAAGAAGATCCTGTTAAAATTAACTTATGATCAAGAATCTACAATTACAACAATTAGAATTTCAGCTGACCTTTTCTCGTATTCTTTTGGGAAAAATATTAGCTATCGTTGTAATTTCTCTGGTTTCCACTTACTTTATTACTGCACAGGAAATTACAGTTGAAAAATCTTCAACTACAACCCTGGTCACTTATGCAGAGGAAATTATTAATTATACCTATAAATTAACAAACACAGGTGATGTTAGATTAACCAATATTAAGATTAAGGATGATAAGGTAGATAAACAACCTAAACTCCCCGCAAAAAGGCTTGATCCAGGAGATATTACAACTACTTCTGCTATATATACTGTCACGCAAGTTGATATTGATTCAAGAAGTAATATTTCCGGTACCGTAACAGTTGAAACAAAAGAAGCTCCAACAGTAACAACCAATCTTGAGATAGCCGTTGCTTTTTTACCAACTTTAACTATAGAAAAATCTTCAGCAACAACTTCAGTATCATCCGCAGGTGAAGTAATTACATACAGTTACCTGCTTACAAATACAGGTAATACAACACTTTCGGGGATAACACTCGATGATGATAATGTGGATGCGCAGCCTACCTGTGGTGCAACTACACTTGCTCCGGGGGCTACTACTACCTGTTCGGCTCAGTATACAGTTACACAGGCAGATATTGATGCCGGAGGGACAATTACAAACAATGCCACTGCAAGTTCAAATGAAGCTCCCGATGCTACAGATAATTTGAGTATTCCAATAAGCGGCACCGCATCCTTGACCATTGAAAAATCTTCTGTGACAACTTCGGTTTCAGCTGCCGGTGAAATAATAATATATAATTACCTGTTAACAAACACCGGAAGCGTTACACTAACCGGAATTTCATTGACTGATGATAATGTGGATGCACAACCTACTTGTTCTGAAACTACTCTTGCACCAGCAGCCTCAACAAATTGTTCAGCGCAATATACAGTTTTACAAAGTGATATTGATGCCGGTGGTAATATTACAAACAATGTTACGGCAAGTTCCAATGAAGCTCCCGATGCCACAGATAACCTGAGTATTCCAATAACTTATTCTGCAACATTAACAGTGGATAAAACTACTTCCACAACTTCGGTTTCCTCGGCAGGTACAGTTATTACATATAACTATCTCGTTACCAATACCGGGAATGTTACCATAACAGGATTATCTTTATTTGATAATAAGGTTGATACTCAACCAACCTGTGGTACAACTACCCTGACTCCTTCAGCAACAATCAATTGTTCTGCTAATTACACTGTAAAACAAGCAGATATTGATGCCGGTGGTAATATAACCAATAATGTTACAGTCAGCTCCAATGAAGCCACCGATGCAACTGATAATGTAAGTATTCCGGTTATATATACAGCAACCCTAACTGTTAATAAAACCTCATCAACAACCTCAGTTTCATCTGCAGGAGTGAGTGTTCCTTATACTTACCTGATAACCAACACAGGAAATGTTACTTTAACGGGTCTTTCTTTATTTGATGACAATGTAGATGCCCAACCAGTTTGTGCAAAAACAACATTGGCACCCGCAGAAACAACCACATGCTCAGCTGTTTATTCATTAGAACAGGCAGATATTGACGCAGGAGGAAACATCACAAATAATGTTATTGCCAGCACAAATGAAGCTCCGGATGCTACCGACAATTTAAATATTCCTGTAATTTCCACGGCATCTTTTAAAATCGATAAAACTTCAGCTACAAGTTCGGTCAATTCTGCCGGAGAAGTGATAACATACAGTTACCTGATTACCAATACCGGTAATGTTACATTAACAGGACTTTCTCTTACTGATGATAATGTTAATGCACAGCCTGTTTGCAATGAAACTGTTTTAGCTCCCTCAGCAACTACAACTTGTTCAGCTCAGTATACAGTAACCCAGACTGATATCGATGCAGGAGGAAATATTACTAACACTGTTACTGCAATTACCAATGAAGCAACTGATGAAACTGATAATTTAAGTATTCCTGTAATTTCAACCGCAAGCTTAACAGTTAATAAAACTTCAGCCACAACGTCAGTTTCTACTGCCGGTGAAGTGATAACATACAGTTACCTGATCACCAATACCGGAAATGTTACATTAACCGGACTTTCTTTAAATGACGATAATGTAGATGCACAACCCGTTTGTTTAGAGACAACTCTGCCCCCATTGGCTTCTACCAATTGTTCTGCGGAGTATACCGTTTCTCAAACTGATATTGATGCAGGGGGGTCTATTATAAACAATGTAACTGCAAGTTCAAATGAAGCATCAGACGTTACAGATAATTTAAGTATACCAATAAATTCAATACCATCGCTGACAATTGATAAAACTTCAACCTCAACATCTGTTTCTGCTTCAGGTGAAATAATTACATACAATTATCTGATTTCAAACACAGGTACGGTAACTCTGACAGGAATTTCACTTTTTGATGATAATGTGGATGCACAACCCATTTGTGTAAAAACTAACCTGGCACCTGGCGAAACATCAAGTTGTTCGGCTAAATATACTGTAAAACAATCTGATATAGATGGAGGCGGAGATATAACGAATAATGTTACTGCAAGCTCAAATGAAGCACCGGATGCTACAGACAATCTTAGTATTTCTGTGAGTGGTTCTGCCAGCATGACCATTGACAAATCGTCTGCCACAACTTCAGTAACAACTGACGGACAAATAATTACATATAATTATTTAGTCAGAAATACAGGGACAAGAACTATAACAGGAGTTACACTCAACGATAACAATGTTGATTCTCAGCCTGTATGTGTTAAAACTACTCTTTTACCAAACGAAACAACAACCTGTTCAGCCACTTATACAGTTACTCAGGCTGATATTGATGCGGGTGGAAATATTTCCAATACTGTCACAGCCAGTTCTAATCAGGCACCCGATGTAAGTGATAATCTTAATATACCAATCGCCGGTACACCTTCATTAAGGGTGGATAAAACATCAACTACAACATCGGTTACTTCTGCCGGACAAATAATTACCTATAACTATCTGATAACGAACACCGGGAATAAGACATTATCTGGAATTTCACTATTCGATGACAATGTAGATTCTCAACCAAGCTGTTCAGCTACAACTTTATCACCAAGAGCTACAACTACATGTACAGCCATTTATACTGTAAAGCAATCGGATATGGATGCAGGAGGAACAGTTTCAAATAATGTTATTGTGAGTTCAAATGAAGCACCGGATGCAACAGACAAATTGGATATTACAATAAACGGTACTGCAATAATGACGATTGATAAAACGTCCACAACGTCATCAGTAAGTACTGCCGGACAAACCATCACTTATAATTATCTGGTTAAAAATA
>CAJXZG010000105.1 GCA_913063265.1 uncultured Prolixibacteraceae bacterium
CCTGCCATTACAGAATATGCACCGGCGGCAATTGCTTTTACAATATCTCCCGAGTATCTGATTCCACCATCAGCAATTACCGGAATATCTGAACCTTTAATTGCTTTTGCAACACTGTAAATTGCCGATAACTGAGGAATTCCAACACCTGCAATAACACGGGTTGTACAAATCGAACCAGGACCAATTCCAACTTTTACTGCGTCGGCTCCTGATTTTACCAGTGCTATTGCCGCTTCTGCAGTACCAATATTTCCTGCAACAATATCTTTTTCAGGGTACTTGGCTTTAATTTTCTTCAACATCTCGACAACACCGGCTGAATGTGCATGGGCAGTATCGATAACCAAAGCATCCACCTGTGCTTTTACCAATTCATCAACACGATCCATTGTATCTCCGGCTATACCAATTCCGGCAGCTACGCGTAAACGTCCCTTTTCGTCTTTACATGCAAGTGGTTTGTCTTTTGCCTTGGTAATATCTTTGTATGTAACCAGACCAATCAGTTTATTGTTTTTATCTACAACCGGTAGTTTCTCAATTTTATGTTCCTGTAAAATGTCCGCAGCTTTTTCCAAATCTGTAGATTCTGTTGTTGAGATAACATTATCCGCTGTCATTACTTCGAGAATTGGGCGATTCATATTTTTCTCAAAGCGCAGGTCACGGTTTGTAACAATGCCTACGAGATAACCCTCGTTGTCAACAACGGGAATACCGCCAATTTTAAACTGTGCCATTAAATTAAGCGCATCAATAACTTTCTTTTCACGTGTAATGGTAATCGGATCGTATATCATTCCGTTTTCAGCACGCTTAACGGTTGTAACCTGATGTGCCTGTTCATCGATATCCATGTTTTTATGAATAACTCCAATTCCACCTTCCCTGGCAATTGCTATAGCCATTTTATTCTCTGTAACGGTATCCATTGCGGCACTTACAATTGGAGTATTAATTGTAATGTTACGAGTGAATTTTGAGCTAAGGTTTACTTCTCGTGGTAAAACGTTTGAGTATGAGGGTATTAGTAATACGTCATCGAAAGTTAATCCTTCAAATTCTACTTTATCATTAAGAAACGACATGTTTATCTGTTTTTTAGTAATTATTTAATCCGCAAAACTACAAATTTTACCGAATTTTAAAGACATTATTTTAGCACTGTAAAGGAATTGATAAATAAAAATTGTTAAACCATAAAATGATTTCTTAATTTGTATTAATGCAAGATTACGGACATATACTGGCCAATTACTGGGGTTACTCTGAATTCAGACCTATGCAACTTGAAATTATAAAGTCGGTTGCGAAAGGAAAAGATACACTTGGATTGATGCCAACCGGTGGAGGCAAGTCTGTAATTTTTCAGGTTTATTCTTTATCGACCGAGGGTATTTGTATTGTAATTACCCCCCTGATTGCATTAATGAAAGACCAAGTGGAGAACCTGAATAAGAAGGGAATAAAAGCACTTGCCGTGCATAGTGGAATGTCTCAGCGAGAAATAAAAATAACCCTTGATAATGCTGTTTGGGGGGAATATAAATTTCTTTATGTATCTCCTGAAAGACTAAATTCTGAAATCTTCAGAGAGCGCCTTGAGCAAATGAATGTAAATCTTGTTACTGTCGATGAAGCACATTGTATTTCGCAATGGGGTTATGATTTCAGGCCAAGTTATTTAAATATTATAAGAATCAGGAAAATCCTTCCCGGCGTTAAATTTCTTGCATTAACTGCAACAGCAACTTTGAAAGTAGTTGATGATATTCAAAACAAACTTCAGTTTGAGAAAAACAATGTTCTGCAGGTTTCTTTTCAGCGCGAAAACCTGGTTTACCTCGTGCGAACATTGGAAAATAAAATGGGGTACTTGTTGGAAACACTTCAGAAAGTCAAAGGCTCGGGTATAATTTATGTCAGAAGCAGACGCCTCACACGTGAAATTGCGGAAGAACTAAAACAAAACAACATTAGCGCCGATTTTTATCATGCCGGATTAAGTAATTTAGTGAGAAGTACAAAACAGGATACCTGGATTGAAGGCAAAACAAGAGTTATTGTGGCTACCAATGCTTTTGGTATGGGAATCGATAAACCTGATGTACGGTTTGTAATACATTTTAGTCCGCCCGATTCGCTTGAAGCTTATTTTCAGGAAGCGGGACGTGCCGGAAGAGATGGTAAAAAATCTGCGGCTGTTTTGTTGTTTAACAATGCTGAAAAAACAAAACTGAAAAAACATATTTCTGTTGCATTTCCGGAAATAGCTTCCATAAAAAAGATATATCAATCACTTTGCAATTTTCTGCAGATTGCCGAAGGTTTTGGAAGAAATCAAACTTTTGAATTTCGATTGCAGGAATTTGCCCAGGTTTTTAAATATCAGCAGGCGATGGTTTATAACAGCCTGAAAATTCTTCAACGTGAAGGTTATCTGGAGTTTACTGAAGAAGTTGATAATCCGTCGAGGGTTTATTTTACGGTTTCCCGTGATGATTTATATAAATACCAGGTATCGAATGCGGATATGGATGGATTTATAAAATTACTTTTAAGGTCTTATACAGGTTTGTTTACAGGATTTGTTCTGATTGATGAAGAATTACTTTCAAAGCGGGCGGGTTTGTCAGGCGAACAGGTATATGAATATTTAAAACATTTGCGAAAATCAAATATTATAGATTATATTCCTCGAAATCGTACACCTTACATTTATTTTAGTAAAGAGAGGATAAACATTGAGAGACTAAAAATTTCAAAGGAGAGCTACGACCTTCGGAAAAATGAAATGATTGACCGTATAAATGCGGTTATAGATTATGGGACCAGCAATTCAAAATGCAGAAGTCAGATGCTTTTGGAATATTTTGGTGAAAAAGATTCTCCACCGTGTGGAACCTGTGATGTTTGTAAATCGCTTGAAAATCTGGGATTAACCAATTTTGATTTTGAAGCAATAGGTAAAAAGGTGAAAAAGATTCTTGAGTTGCCCTGCTCTTATGAAAAGCTTTTGTTAAAACTGGAAGGTGACCAACAAAAAATGCGGCAGGTGATAAAATGGCTGCTCGACAACGAAAAAATTATTTATCGGGTGGATAATATGCTGGAATGGGTTGAGAAGTAGAGAAGCGCGAAGCACGAAGTCAGAAGTCGGAAGTCAGAAGACAGAAGAAAAAAATTCTATCCTATCCAGCATCCAGGATCCTTGCAAAATCATTCATCACCAAGGTATTTTTTATACAAATCGGGTCTCATTCTTTTTGTTCTTTCTATGGCTTGTTCATGTTTCCAGTCTTCAACCAGTTTATCATTTCCACTTAACAATATTTCCGGAACTTTCATGTTCTTGTATTCTGCCGGACGAGTGTAAACAGGAGGGCTTAATAAATTGTCCTGGAAAGAATCAGTCAGGGCAGACGTTTCATCTGAAAGCACACCTGGCAAAAGGCGAACGACACTATCTGCGATAATAGCAGCTGCCAATTCTCCTCCGGTTAGAACATAATCTCCAACCGAAATTTCCATGGTTACATAATGATCCCTTATCCGTTGGTCGATACCTTTATAATGTCCGCAAATCATAAGCAGATTTTTTTTCAAAGAAAGTTTATTGGCTTCTTTCTGATTAAAAAGATGTCCGTCAGGGCTTGTAAATATTATTTCATCATAATCCCGTTCGCTGCACAATGTTTCTATTGCTTTTTCAATTGGTTGAATGGCCATTACCATTCCGGCGCCTTTTCCAAAAGAGTAATCGTCAACACGACGATGTTTGTCTTCTGAATAATCTCGTAGGTTATGTACATGAATTTCAGCCAGGCCCTTGTTTTTTGCCCTTTTTATTATCGAATGATTAAACGGACTTTCCAGAATTTCAGGAAGAACAGATATGATGTCGATTCTCATTATTTAAAAATTTTGTGCAAAGTTAACTATTCCGATGAAAGAAAAATAAATGGATTATATATCCAGAAACATGGATAAGATGACTATATGGCATTTAAAAATTTTTAAAAGTGACAATACGGCTGAATTTTGAGTGATGATTTTATGATTTTTGCATATTTTTTTAATTGGAACAGGAATTGGTTAAGGGAGGTCAGAGTTTGAAAACAAAATTTTAAAATAAAAAGAAAGGAAAAAAGTTATGAATTTAGTTAGATTTCAAAATCCACATTACAAAGTTAACAGGAGTTTAATAGACGAGTTGTTTAATGATTTATTAAATAACGATGCTCACGAAAATTATTCAAAAAGTTGTGTAAATCAACCGGCAACTAACGTTTTCGAAACAGAAAATGATTTTAGAATTGAAATGTTACTTCCTGGTTACAGTAAAAAAGATTTAAAAATGAATTATCATAAAAATCTTTTGACAGTAAAAGTAGAAAAAGAGGAAAAGGAAGAAAAAGCCGAATTGGATTATAAATATGAGCACAGAGAATTTGGAAAATTTGACTTTGAAAAACAATTCAGAATTCCAAAAACTGTCAATGTTGATGCGGTAGAAGCCAAATTTGAAAATGGTATCTTAAATATATTGCTACCAAAAAAAGAGGAAGCCTTGGAGAAAGCTCCGGTTGAAATTAAAGTTTCATAAGTTTAGTTTGGTTTTATTGGTTGAGTTTGGGTCCGGTTTTACACCGGGCCTTTTTTTATTTCTTATTTGGCATGTATTCACGGTGGTTTAATTTTCTAAACTCATTAGGGGTATAATGAAATAAAGATTTAAACTGTTTGTGAAAGTTACTTTGGTTCTCAAAGCCCGAATCAAATGCGATTTCAATAATTTTTTTATTTGTAAAACGTATCTGGTTTGCTGCAAAATTTAATCTCAATTCATTTATAAATTGGGTTGGTGTTTTGTTGAGGTATTTTTTGAAAGTCCGGCTGATGTGTTCATCACTTTTACATGCCATTTCTTTTAACGCCGGCATTCCCTTTTTGAAATTCTTTGGATGATTTAATTCGTTAATAGTCATGTTTAACCATTCAGGCAGATTGTTGTTATTGTTTTCATCACCTATGAAATAGTTGGCAAAAAGATTTACCAGGATTACTCTTAGTTCGGTGTTGAGACGTTTTTTGTCAAAAACCGGAAGCATATTTAGCTTTTCAAATTTTCTTAAAATAGAGATAAGTTCGCTTTCGGTTAACAGAATTGACGGAGGAAGTGCCTGGGTTAGCAAATTGTTTTTTTTAATTCCGTTTCCCAGGTAGGTAAAAAGTTCGTTGATGGTTTTTTCCAGGATGGCAATGTTTATAAAGTGACATTTGTCTGATCCGTTCGGCCGGTAACTATGAAAATCAGATGGACGGATAAAAACCAGATGTCCTCTTTTTAAAATGGTTTCCTGTTTGTTAATGTAATGACGAATAGAGCCTTTTACTATTATAAAAAATTCGTAGTAGTCATGGTCGTGTAACAATGGAAAGATTTCCCTGAAATCGTTGATTTGTTTGTATTCGAATTCACTTTCATTGTCGATGTAGCCTTCTGAGTGTAGTTTGAAGATTCTCATTAATATCAAATAAGTATAATAAATAAGTCAAAAAATGATAGCTATATTGTGCTTCTGGTAATTAGTTTTACAGTCGTAAAGATAATGATTCTGATAAATTAAAATATCAAAATTAGATACTAAATAGCTTTCAATGACAATCAGGGTAAAAAATGGAGAAAAAAGTATCCGGCAAGCAATACTAAAAGCAAGAGTGTTGGAGGGAGACGAGAAAAAAATCATACTGGATAATGGTGACTATTTTATGGATGCTCCTGTTTTATTATCGGAAGAAGATTCGGGATTAACAATTTGTGGAAGTGAAAAAACACATTTATATGGTGGCAGGAAAATTATAAACTGGAAGCCGAAAAATGAAAAACTGTGGTGTGCTGCTTTGCCTGAAGTAAAATCGGGAAAGTGGGATTTTAGAATGCTAATTGTAAACGGACGTTTTGCTCAACGGGCACGTTATCCTGAAACAGGCTATTTATTTCATAATTCAGAATTTGATGTTTCGTGGCAAAGTACATATGAAGGTGGATTTGAACGTAAACCAACTTTTGATGAACTAACAATACTCGATTATAACCCGAAAGATATTACAGAAACTTTTGTTCCTGAAAATGCCGAAATAACAGTATTTCACATGTGGGACGAGTCCTTGGTTGGAGTAAAATCAATTGACAGAGAAAAGCATAAAATTACTTTTTCTAATCCATCGGGATGGCCTCCGGGAGCTTTTACCAAAGAACACAATTTTGAAAAAAGATATGTAGTTTGGAATACGATTGAGGGATTGTTAAAACCGGGTCAGTGGTATTTGGATAGAAAAAATGGTGAATTGGTGTATTGGCCGCTTGAAAATGAATCAATTGAAAAGCTGAAGGTTGTAGCTCCTGTTTTGGAAAATATTTTTATTGTTGAAGGAAAAGAAGAAAAGCCCGTAAGCAATATTACCATTGAAAATTTAAAAATATCGGCTACCAATGCTCCGTTGATGAGTGGCGCTTTTGGTGCTAAACTATTTGACGGGGCTGTTTCTTTGAGAAAAGTAAATCACAGCATATTAAATAACCTCAAGATTTCGAATGTTGGTGCACATTGTATTAAAGCGGATGGTGATAATTTACAAATCGAAAATTGTGAGTTAAATAATGCCGGAGCGGGTGCAATTCGCTATGTTGGTTCAGAAACTCTTATTCGAAATAATCATATTCATAACATCGGAAAAACATTCCCAAGTGCGATTGCTTTGTACGTAGGTGCAACCGATCCGAATGTGCGGGAAGAGTGGGAGCCGGGTTTGAAATATAAAAATTGTACCATCGAACACAACGAATTACATCATGTGCCGTATGCCGCAATTTGTGCAGGGGGAAAAAATCTGAAAATCCAAAAGAATCTGATATATGATGCGATGCAGGACTTATATGATGGAGCAGGTATTTATATCACTTTCTGCAAAAATGCGTTGGTGAAAAACAATTTCATTCGTGATATTAAAGATACCCCGGGAGCGGGAACTTCTGCCTACTATCTTGATGAAAAATCCATTGATTGTGTTGTGGAAGAAAACATGGAAATTAATGTTCCCAGAGCCAGTCACAATCATATTGCAAAAAACAATATTTTCCGGAATAACTTCTTTATAATGAAAGAAAAAGGCTGGTTTACAATGGAACGCAGCGAGGATTATACTTTCGAAAATAATGTTGTGGTAACCGGTACGGGTTTTGATATATGGGATTTGAAATTCTGTCCAAATTTCCGTAATAATTTGTTATTCTCGGGCAGTGGCACGTTGGGAACAAAAGATATTGAGCGTTATGCAATTTTAAAAGAATATGAAATTGAGCTTAAAAATGGTAACCGGAATGAAGATCCTCAGCTTTTGAGCTACAATAATGGTAAGGTAATTTTTGCTGAAAATTCGCCACTAAAGGAAATGGGGATAAAACCGATTGATGTTTCTGATGCCGGTTTAATAAAAAACTAATCTTTTCTTATGAAACTTGTTGTTTTAATACTCTTGCTTTTACCAGTACTTTCAATCACTGCACAAAATAAAATTAGAGAAGGGAATTTTGAAAGAGGCCTTTCTTCATGGGAAACACATGTAGTTGATGAAAGTTATAAAGAGGCTGAAAAACCAACGGCAACGGCTGATTTAACGGCGATAAATCCCGGTTTAAATGGAAGTAAAAGTGCTTTGTATGCTGAGGTAATTCAACCGGGAAAATACGATTGGTACATTAGTGCAACCGGAAAAGCTTCACTTATAAAAAATACTTCTTACGAACTTACTTTTCGAGCTAAAGCATCCCTTAAAAGAAATATTACAGTAGCTCTTTACAGTGATATAAATTCAGACTCAACATTTTTTTTAGAATCTATTGTAATTGGAGTAGAAGAAAAAGTATACGGGCCATTTAAAATGTATTACGAAGAGTCGCCTGTTAAACCCGGAATCAGGTTTTTATTTGGGGGAGAAGAGGGAAATGTAACAATCGACGATGTTTATTTAAAAGAGGTTCCAACGATTATTACCATCGAAACAAGTAACTCGTTGGAAGATGTAATTGGAGATATTACCCTGCCACATGAAGGCTTACCACATGGAGTGTGGGATAAGTATGATTGGGGTAAAAAACCACGAGAAGGAGCCAAGGCTCCGCCTGATGACTGGACAGCTGCAATAGCATGGGGGCAACTTTACGAGTGGGTAAATGGAAATCCTGCAAAAAATACTCGTGTCCAAATCCGTGATTTGGCTATGTTTCATTTAAGCAAAACAGACAGCATGTGGCACGAACTACAAAGTGCGGTGCTGGTTGAAGGTGCAGCTTATGTGGAAGATTTTGTTGGCGATGTCAGCAAACCGGCAGATATTAGAAACGAACCTGATGGCAGTATTTCGGTTACAGCCGGCGATGGATACAATTTTCATTTTTGGCCGAGCACCGGAAGGGTAGAAATTCCCAAAGGAGATGTAACAGGTTGTTTTATTACTGTAAATGCCCGTTTAATATTAGATGATCCTAATGGTGTGGATGACCGTGACAGCGCCCGTTACCTAATGGGTGTTGGTGGCGACTGGTGGGAATCATTGAGTGCCCAATGGGATAACTGGACCACCAACTGGGACATGGGAATAGGTCGTTTTCGTTTTGTTACAAAAGAGTGGCAGGGATTTAATCTTATTACTTTATCTCCTGAGCAAACCAGGCAATTCCCGCCGCCATTGCCATATGTTACAGCAATAAGAAATGAAATTAAACTCAACCCAAACAGATATACAAGCTTAAAAAATTATCCAAATCCGGTTTATCATAACACGATTATTGAATATAATATAAAGAATCCGACAAAAGTGAAACTGGAATTATTCAATACTGAAGGAAAAAGTATTAAAATTCTTGTAGACCAATACCAGGAAGCTGGAACTTATAAAATAAATTTTGATTCATCTGCTTATAAGGCAGGTGTATATTTTTATTCGATTTCAGCAGATAATTATAAAGAAACTCAAAAAATGTTGCTGGTAAAATAGAGCATTTTAATAATAACTATAAGTTTAAAACAAAAGATTTTTAGGGCGGGGAATCAATTTACCTTATTTTGATTCCTTAGCCCGAAAATCTTAAAACAAGCAAAAAAATTACCCTGAATTAATTTCGGGTTTACTTTTAAATTTAACCTAATGAAAGTATTTCGTTCACCAAAAAATCCAATTATTGCACCAAAAGATGTTAAACCCTCGCGCGAAGATTTTGAAGTAGTATGTGTATTTAACTGCGGTGTAATTCGTTACGATGGCGATGTGTTGTTAATGCTGCGTGTTGCAGAGCGTCCAGTCGCAAGAAATGAAAATGAAGTTCGAACAGTGTATTTCGACCACGAAACCGATAAAATAACTGTAAAATCGTTTGATAAAAATATGCCGGGAATTGGCCTTCACGACAGTCGTTACATTTACACACCAGAAAGAATATTCCTTTCGTCGATGTCACATTTCCGTTTAGCAAGGAGCAAAAACGGTATAGATTTCGAAATAGATGAAAAGCCATGTATGGAACCATCAAATGTGTATGAAATGTACGGAATTGAAGATCCCCGTATTACTTTAATCGACGACACTTATTATGTGAATTACAGTGCATGTTCAACCATTGGCGGGGTAACTACATGTCTGGCAACCACTAAAGACTTTAAAACCTTTGAGAAAAAGGGAGTGTTATTTACACCCGATAATAAAGATGTGGCTATTTTCCCTGAGAAAATTAATGGAAAATATTACGCGCTAAACCGCCCGATTTCAGCTGAATACAAATTAAAAGATATCTGGATTTCGGAATCGCCTGATTTGGTTTGCTGGGGAAATCACAAGTTTTCGATGAGTACACGAGAAGGTTATTGGGATGACGGACGTATTGGCTGTAGTGCAGTGCCGTTCAAAACAAAAGAGGGATGGCTTGAAATCTATCATGGAGCAACCAAAGACAATAAGTATTGTTTGGGTGCTGTTTTGTACGATATTAACGATCCGACCAAAATTATTTCGCGTTCTGAAAATCCTATCATCGAACCGGAAGAAGACTACGAAGTAAACGGTTTTTTTGGGAATGTAATATTTAACTGTGGTGTGCTGAATGAGGATGGAATTGTAAAAATATATTATGGCGCCGCCGATACTTTTATCGGTTATGCCGAAATTAAACTTCAGGATATTTTGGACGATTTAAAATAGGGAGCTACGGTTTTTAACCGCAGATTTAAGATTATGCGCTAAGCGGTTCAAAACCGTTAAGCGCGTAAAAACTAAAACAAAATACTCATATGATTTAAACAAAGCCTAATTGAAAGCCTGGTGTTTGAGCTAAAAAGTTCAAATGCAAGGCGTGTGAAAAATTTTAACCGTAGAATACTAGATGTATTTGAGGATTTAAATTTTGAGCAACAACGAAGCAGTTGGGCTTTTTAGACAAACAATAAAACTATCAACCATGAACAATGTAATTCGTGCCTACTATTTTCTTTTTCATGTCGGACTTGGCTGTATTGGTGCATTTTTGCCGACTTATCTGAAAACTGAAGGTTTTACCGGAACACAAATCAGTTCAATCGTTTCGCTGGGAGCCTTGTGCGGCCTGGTGGGAGTTCCGCTGCTTTGGGGATGGATATCAGATAAACTTCAAAAACCTCAGTTAATTCTTAAGATTCTGGCTTTTGGAACTTTCCTCGGAAGTATTCCTTTGCTATTTCTAAAAGATTACTGGTTGATTTTTGGCTCATTCCTGGTGTACTCTTTTTGCTCCATCGGAATAATGGGCATCCTGGATTCCATTGCATCACTCCGGGCGAAAGAAAAGGGATTTGATTTTGGTAAAATGCGTTTATTTGCCCCGGCAGGCTGGTTTGTTGGTTCGGTTGCATTGGGGTATTATATCGATTTAAGTGGAAAAACATGGAACGATATCGCAGTGATAATTGCAATCGTATTAAGTTTTGGATTGATGTTTCTGAACTCACTGGCGTTAAAACAGTCAAAAACCGAAAAACAGGAGCGTCCCACTTTGCTGGAAATCAAGGAAGTTTTTAAAAATAAATACCTGATTGTTTTTTACATAATGGGTATGATAAATATTATTGGCATTGCAGCTTATTGGGTGTATTATGGCCCGCTTGTGGAATCACTCGGATTATCGCCAAAAGTTGTCGGATTGAGTATTGGAGTTGGTACCCTTTCCGAGGTGATTTTCATTTTCTTTTTCGACAAGTTTAAAAAATGGCTGGGTCTCGATTGGCTGATTATTTTATCGATTGCAATCAGTATTCTTCGTTGGATAATTATTGCCAACACCAGTAATGCGGCTGTTCTGATAGGTATTCAGGTGCTACACTCCGAGATTGGTTTGTTTACCATGGCATGTGTTTCATTTGTTACCGATAATGTTCCCAAAAAGTTGGTTACTACCGGTCAAACAATCTTTTACACGCTTACCTATGGAGTGGGGCAGTATGTAGGAATCATGCTAATGGGATATTTATTTGACCTTTTTGGAAATCCGGCAAAACTGTTTGTGGTTTCTGCATTTATACATATTGTACCATTGGCTCTGGCATTTTATAACATGAGAATACATAAAAAACTAAAAGCAATTGCTTAAAAAGAGTATCATGGAAAGACGTAAATTTATACAAACCGGTTCAGTTGCGATTGCCGGCACATTAATGTCAAATTCTTTACTGGCATCCGGAAATAAAGCACAAGGTGGTTTTGAAATTGCTCCTGATTGGAAGAATCCAGGAACTCCTTTAAAACATACCTGGGAAGGTTTGGGTAATATCGATCAAATGCGTTGGATGACACGTAAAGATTGTCTGGAACATTTAGAACTGGCTTACAACGAATTAAATATGCGCCATGTGCGAGCTGTGGGAATTCATCATGACGACCTTTTTCCAATCGATATCGATCCAAAAGATTGTATGGATGTACCGGAAGAAGACCGGATTCCAAGAAACAACTGGCAGGTAATCGATTATATTTTTGATAGTTTGGCAGATATTGGAATGCACCCGATGTACACCACTGCTTTTACGCCATCGGTAATGGCAACTACCGACCAGTCTGTGTTTCGTACAAAATGTAATGTTAGTCCACCCAAAAGTTACAAAGAATGGGCCGAGTATATTGTAGCAACTTTAGAACATTTTAAATACCGCTATGGCAAACAGCGAATGGATCAATGGTATTACGAAGTTTGGAACGAACCGAACCTAACTGCTTTTTATGGAGGCGATCAGGCCGAATTTTTTAAGCTTTGGAAAACTACTTACGATGCCATAAAAAGTGTGGATAAAGATTGGCCAATTGGTGGACCTTCAACAGCACGTGCTGAGTGGATTGACGATTTCCTAAAATTTTCTAAAAAGAACGATTGTAAACCGGAATATATAATTGCACACTGTTATAACAACGATTCAGAGTGGGCAGCACTTTCGCCGTTTGATGGTTTGCAGGAAGATCGTACCAACAAATCGCCCAACTTTATGCCGGGCGTGGCAAATGGAGTTGAGAAGCTACTAGAGGAGCATAACTTTAAGGGAGAAGTTCATTGGAATGAGTGGGGACGTTCATGGTTTCCATTTGATGAAATGCGCGAAACTGCAAACGAGGCAGCTTTCCTTGTTAAATCGATGGCTGAAGTTCATGATAAAGCAACTTATTATGCTTATTGGTGCTTAAATGATATTTACAATCAGGCCGGTTATGGTGCAGAAACTTTCCACGGAAACTATGGATTACTCAATTTACAGGGATTAAAAAAGCCATCCTATTTTGCTTTTGAACTACTGGGTAAAATGGGTGATACGGTGGTTCCACATTCAGGAAATAATATAGATCGTGTAAATAATGCCTTTGTGAGTAAAAGTAAAAATGGATTCCAAACTTGTTTGTATTCATTTGATAATGAATACGAAGTTGGAGGCTCCTCACAAATGAAACCTGTAAAAGTTTTATTGCCGGAAGGTGCAAGTGCTTCTAATATCAATATTTATGAAGTGAGTAAAAGCAGTAATAATATTATTGAAGATTGGAAAAAAGAAGGTTCGCCGGCTTACCTGAAATATGGAGAAAAGGAAGAGTGGAGAAAGAAAAACAAAATTGTTAAGTCAACCCAAAGAATCAATATCGAAACGACCAATAACCAACAATGGCTGAACTTTGGGTTGGAAACTCCGGGAATTGCGTTTATTGATATTAAAAAAAAATAGAAATTGTCAAAATAAAATACAAATACTTTCTAAATGATAATAAACAATCAGTTTGACTCACCCTCTTCTCCCTCTCTGCGCGCAGAGAGGGACGATAATGTCGCAGACTTTATCAGGGTGAGTAATCCAATATAGAAAAACTATTGAATCTCGCTATTTTCACAAGTATAAGATAGTTTGTTGATAATAAACAACGATTACATTTAACTTAAAACGGGCTTATTTATAAAAAATGAAACTACCAATCTTAATAGTCATTTTATTTATTTTTCAATTTTCAGCAAATGCAAAAACCTTTTATGTCCGAACAGATGGGAATGACAATAATCAGGGAACTGTAAATAGCGAAGCAGGCGCATGGCAAACATTAAATCATGCCTTCAATCAGCTTTCAGGAGGCGATACTCTTTTAATAAACGATGGATTGTTTCTGGTACAACCCATAGAATTGGTGGAAATTCATGGAACACCGGAAGCACCAACGGTAATTGCAGCAATCAATCAATGGGAAGCAAAAATCCGGTTAAAAGAAAATCCTGAAGAGGGAAATACTTTGGTGGCATTTACGTGCTCTTATCTTGAAATTGACGGTCTCGAAGTTTATGGGGAAGCACCCAATCGTGGAACCGGTATCGAAATTGCGAAGGGCAGTCACCATGTTACCATTCGAAATTGTTACGTTCACGACTGTGGTTGTGGTGGAATTTCAGGTCGGGGAAGCGATTATATTACTGTTGAAAGAAATGTGGTTCGGCACAATGCAACACGGAGTAAATGGAATTGCAGTGGTATAAGCTTTTTGCTTGCTGAAAATTTTGATGATAAACCGGGCTATCACATGATTATCCGTAACAATGTTTCATTTGAAAATGAATGTCGTTTCCCGTTCGAACATGGTGGTTTTGATGTACCAACCGATGGAAACGGAATTATTCTCGATCTTTTCAATAACGGCATAAACTCAACCGAGGAGGGAGAAAAAGGGGGATATCGTTCGGCAACATTAATTGAAAATAATCTGAGTTTTAACAACGGGGGGCGTGGAATAAATGTGTTTCGTTCGGATAATGTAACCATCAGAAATAACACAACCTGGCACAATCTTTTTGTTTTGTCGGAATACAGTGACGATAAAGCGGAAGTTGAAACTTACGAAGCCAAAAATACACAATGGTACAATAATTTGATTATTCAAAATGAGGATTTACCAGTGAGAGCTACAAGCTTTCATGTATATGGTGACGAGGGCGTGGAAACCGCAAATAATATTTTTGTTGGAGAATCACATTTCTGGCCTAACGCTCCTGAAAAGACAAAAGATAAGGTGCTGAATAAATCGGAACAAAAATTTGCAAAACTTAAAAAGCCCACTAAAAATATCAAATTCAAATCGGTTGATGATTTTGAAAAATATTTTGGTTTGAAAAAAGGAAGTCCGGCAATTGATGAAGTAATTAATAATTATCCTAATAATGATTTGAATAGAAATTCCCGTAAAATGGGAAAAGCCGCGGATATTGGATGTTACGAATATAATGGCAAGTAAAACTGAAAAAGTATGAAGATAATTTCGATTTTAATATTCACTTTATTATTTTCTTTTGTTGCGTTTTCTCAAATAGAATACACACAATATGTTCCGTTTGAAATGGAATTTGAAACTGAAGAATTAAGCGAAACCGGAAAGGAAAATTCATTTCTGGATTATCGTTTACAAGTGCTTTTTGAAAATGGAGAACAGAGTTACAATGTTCCCGGTTACTTTGCTGCCGACGGCAATGCGGCAAATACTAGTGCAACGGAAGGAAAAGTATGGAAAGTGAAATTTGCACCTCCTTTTGAAGGAAAATGGAATTATACCGTTTCATTTAAAAAAGGACACAACCTGGCAATCGATGATGATCCATACCGTGGAGAGTCCGTAAAAAAACACGATGGGAAAACAGGAACTTTTAACGTAAGTCCTTATTCTGAGGAAGGCACTTTTTTTGAAAAAAGGGGAAATTTGATTCACAACAACAGTCATTATATGCATACCGCGAATGGCGAACCGCATTTGCTTTTTGGAAGTAATTCACCCGAAAATTTTCTTGCATATAAAGATTTCGATGGAACTTATTCTTACCATCCTTCAGCGCAATACCTAAAAAGTTGGGAACCTCATATTAAAGACTGGAACGAAGGCGATCCTGTTTGGAGGGGTGAAAAAGGAAAAGGAATAATCGGGGCGTTAAATTATCTGGCATCAAAAGAAATGAATGTTTTGTTTGCCCTGACTTTAAACATCGAGGGCGATGCTAAAGATGTATGGCCATTTGTGAGTCATTTTAAAAAAGATTTTACACGTTACGATATAAGCAAACTTGCGCAATGGGATATTGTATTTTCTCATGCCGAAAAACTGGGAATTGCCATAGAATTAGTGCTCCAGGAGCAGGAAAATCAACTGATTTTGGATGACGGTAATACCACCGTAGAACGCAAACTTTATTTCCGCGAATTGATTGCCCGTTTTGGTTATCACAAAAATATTTTCTGGAATATCGGCGAAGAAAACGGAGAGCAAAAAGATGGCTATTGGCCACAAGGTCAAAACGACCAGCAACGTTTTGCTATGATTCGTTACATTAAAGAGCACGATCCTTACAAGCATCCGATTGTAATGCACACTTACGCAGTACATCACGAAAGGGATCCTATTGTAACTCCACTTTTAAAATTCGACCGTTTTGATGGGCTTTCAATGCAAATTTATAATAAGGATGATGTGCATGGAGACATCAAAAACTGGGTGCAAAAATCAGCTGAAAAAACGCGTCCATGGATTGTTTTAATGGATGAATTGGGGCCATGGCATACAGGAACAAAATCGGATATTGAAGATCCAAGTCATAATTCAGTCCGAAAGGATGTTTTATGGGGAGCTTTAACTGCAGGTGCCGGGGGAATACAGTGGTAT
>CAJXZG010000106.1 GCA_913063265.1 uncultured Prolixibacteraceae bacterium
TCTTTGGTGAAACGCTGATTTGATGACAATTCACTTTCGCTGCCAATCTGTGGTGCAAACGACAACTGAAAGAATGAATGAATAGTAACACCACCTGCATTAATTGCTGCCACTCCGGTTGGAGCAACTACAATCATTCTTTTTGGTGAACGTTCTTTTAAGCTTTTTAAAAATGTTGTTTTACCGGTTCCTGCTTTCCCGGTGAGAAAAATATTTTGCCCGGTATACTGAACAAAATCGTATGCCAGTTTCAGTTGTGTGTTGGTTTGCATAAATTGGTTTATGGAATTAAAAATCAAAGCTAAGGATTTTATCAGATTAATAAAATCCAAAAATGATTTATCTTTTTAACACCAGATTATCATATTCCCTTCCATCGGCAACTGCCTCAATAACAGTTGGGCCATCGAAGTCAAATGCCCATTTTAAAGCTTTTTTGTAATCTGAAGTATTACTAACTCTTTTAACCGGCACACCAAAATAGTGATTGGTAGCTTCTTTCTGTATACTGTCTAATTGTGTTCCGTATATACCGTCAAAATTCTTTTTCTCCTGTTTTATTCTTATGAGAGATAAACTGTTGTCGTATATTACAATGAACACGATTTTTAAGTTTAATCGTTTTGCAGTTGCCAGTTCACCTGCTGTCATATAAAATCCTCCGTCTCCCATCACAGCAGCAACAGGCAAATCGGGATGGCACAGTTTTGCAGCCAATGCAGCCGGAATTGCAAATCCCATGGAGGACCAACCGTTTGTCATTAGCAATTTATCGGGAGTTGGAGTATGCCACATTTGACCCATTAAGTGTAAATGCGCTCCTACATCAACGGTTAAAATACCATCGCCGGGAAGCCTTTTTCTTAATTCGTGAACAACAGCCAGTGGGCCAAAAACATCTGCCTCAGGATTAAAATGGCTGAACATTGCATTTTTTGCATTGACCAAAACTTTTGTATCCCAGTTTTTTCTATCCATGGAAACCCGGATCAAATCATCCAAAATTCCCGGAATTTCACCCACAACGTTTGTAACATCCACATAATCCTCCCTGTCAATATCGGCTATTTGATTACTTAAATGAAGCAAAGGAATTTTTGGCATCCATTCTTCGTAAAGTAATTCCACAGGGTCGTATCCTATTCCAATGACCAAATCACTTTCTTTACAAATTTCATTTACTTTATTGCAAAGCGCATGAAACAATACCCCTGCATACAAAGGATTTTTCTCGGGGAACATGCCTTTTGCCATGGGAGTTAGAATTACAGGAGTATTCATACTCTCTGCAAGAGTCCGGATTTGATTTTCAACATGAAATCCAACAGCCCTTAAACCAATAACCAGAATAGGTTTTTTTGCTTTTTTTATTAATCCTTTTGCCAATTCCAGTGATTCAAGAACATCATGTTTTGTGGTATGTTTTTCAAGCCGTAAATATTTAACCGGCAATTCCGGTTCTTCAGCACGAATGGAACCAATTCCTGCGGGAACACCAATATGCACCGGGCCGTACACATCTGTCATAGATATTCCGGCTGCCTGTAAAATTGTTTCGTTAATATTGGTGCAATCGATTCGAGTAGTAAATTTAGTAATAGGTTCAAACAATGCCTGGTGGTCGATATTCATTTGCACAGTTCGAGCCAGTAAATGACCCGGCATTTCATCGGTAAATGCAATCATAGGAAAACGGTCGAGATAAGCACCACCTACACCGGTTGCCAAATTAGTGGCTCCGGGGCCAAAAGTTCCGAAACACACTCCCGGAACACGTGTTAAACGCCCACAAACTCCGGCCATAAAAGCTGCCGTAGTTTCATGTCCGACTAAAACAAAATCGATTCCATCCTCTTTTCGAAGGGCTTCGATGTAGTCTGTCATATTTCCGCTGGGTACGCCAAAAACAAATCTGACTCCAATTTCTTTCAGCGTTCGGGCAAACTGTTGGGCTACTGAGGGCATTTTTCGATTTTTATAAAATCATTTCTTTCACCAATTGTAAATCTATATCAGGTTGAGTAATTTCATACTTCGCCTGTTTATAAAATTGATTTCTCTTTTTTAAAGTGTCGTCAATAAAGGCAATTAATTCTTCTTTTGATTTGCCTTTAATCAGTGGCCTTTCGGTTTTTGATTTTAATAAACGTTCGGCCAAAATAGCAGGATTGATATTCAGATAGATTGTTTTTCCTGTTTTATTCATCACGTCAATGTTATCAAAAAAACAGGGAGCACCACCACCTGTAGCAATCACTGTGTCAGTAAACTCTGAAAGTTCATCAAGCGCTTTTCTCTCCTTTTTTCTAAATTCAGATTCACCTTCTTCAGCAAAGATTTGAGGAATGGTTTTATGGTTTCGCATTTCTATATAATGATCCATGTCGATAAACTGCAAATCCATAAACTCCGACAACCTTCTTCCCAAAGTGGATTTTCCACATCCCATATATCCGATTAAATATATTCTCATTTTCCTGAGTTTAAAGTTGAAAGCTCAAAGTCGAAAGAAACTTTGACCCTTAAACATTGAACTTGTAACTAAAACAGTGACATTTGATTTGGATCATCATCCTTTTTCGGGCGATTTATTTCAAAAGGAATATCATCCACTTCAGGTTTATCCTTATCTTTTTCTTCTTCTACAATTTCCGGGTCCGGTTCCGGCTTATCATCCTCATCTTTAATAATTGGTTCAATTTCCTTTATATTATCAACTTCGTAGTTGGATAAACGTTTACCTTTTGCCTTCCATGATTTTATGCCAATAAACTCAGCAACTTCGATTATTTCATTTTCCCTTTCGGCATTTTTACCCCCAAACGTAAGTTCCAGTCTGGGGTAATGTACCCATGTTACACTTATCAATTTGTTGTCGTTGCTTTCTCCAATAAACCGAATAAGCTTTCCTTCAACCTCATCAATTTCAAAGCGCTTAACGTAATAATACTGCTGCTCGGCATCGTAGTATACTGCCGATAATATTTTTTGTCTATCAAATTTTTCTATGGTAAGAATATCTTCTCCAAAATGGTTACTTAAGTCATAACTGTACAGTTGATATTCTCCTTTTTTATAAATGACCAGTATTTTATCTTCCCCGGAAAATTCGCCAAGGAAGCGTCCCCGGTTATCAGCATTTAAACGTCGCACATCTTCATCGAACCAGATTTTTCTTCCACCAAGCGTTGATACACCTTTTTCTTTCAATGAGATTTTATGAACATCGTATTTTGTAAGAATATTTCCCATCGACTGGCGACCTTTGATAGCCAACTCACCTAAATCTTCCTCAAAATTCAGCTTTTTAATCCGTGGTTTTGGTTTTAAAACAACTTTTAAAACTTCTGCTTCGCCATTTGGATTGGCTGAAAAGTAGGTAATTCGCGAACCTTTGGTTTCTTTCGTAAGGTTGTATTCTTTATCACGCGTAACACCGGTTACAAAGAAGCGTTTCATATAAGAAAAACCTGATTTTCCATCTTTGTAAACCACATTATAAATGGTGCGTTTATCGTTCTTTTTAAATACTGCCAGATGCAAAATATTTTTCCCGACAAAAGCTTTTTCTGAAACCTTGGTAATGTAATATGAACCGTCTCTGCGGAAAATTATAATGTCATCAATATCCGAACAATTACAAACAAACTCAGCTTTTCGTAAAGATGTTCCAATAAATCCTTCTTTGCGGTCGAAATACAATTTTTCATTTTTCACCACAACTTTTGAAGCCACAATATTTTCAAAACTCCGGATTTCTGTTTTACGGTCTCTACCTTTGCCGTATTTTGTTTTTAAATGACGGAACCATTTGATAGTAAAAGGAACAATATTCTTGATGTTATTTTCAACTTCAGCGATTTCATCTTCAATACCTTTTAAATGATCGTTGGCCTTGTCCTTGTTAAATTTCAGGATTCGTGCCATTCTGATTTCCATCAATTTCAGTATATCATCGCGTGTAACTTCCCGTTTAAGTTTTGGTTTCCATGGTTCCAGTCTTTTATCAATATGAGCCACTGCCTGATCCATATTTTCTGAATCTTCGAATTTTTTGTCTTTATAAATTCGTTCCTCGATAAATATTTTCTCAAGCGATGAAAAATGCCACTGTTCTTCAAGTTCACTTTTTCTGATTTCAAGCTCTAATTTGAGCAGTTCAAGTGTACTGTCCGTAGATCGTTTTAGGATTTCAGAAACGCCAATAAAAAGTGGTTTGTCATTTTCAATTATACAGGCATTTGGTGAAAGTGAAATTTCACAGTCGGTAAAAGCGTAAAGCGCATCAATGGTTTTATCGGATGAAACTCCTGATGCCAAATGTACCAGAATCTCAACATTTTCGGCAGTGTTATCATCAATCTTTTTAATCTTGATTTTGCCTTTATCGTTGGCTTTAATTATGGATTCTATTAATGATGAAGTTGTTTTTCCAAAAGGTACCTCATTAATTACCAATGTTTTATTGTCGCGTTTGTCAATTCGTGCCCGAACCTTTATTGAACCACCGCGTAAACCATCGTTGTATTTGCTAAAATCTGCTGAACCTCCTGTCGGGAAATCAGGAACGAGTTCAAACCCTTCACCTTTCAGATAAGAAATTGAAGCATCAAAAAGTTCCACAAAATTGTGCGGGAACATTTTTGAAGCCAAACCAACTGCAATGCCTTCTACACCCTGGGCAAGCAAAAGCGGAAATTTTACCGGAAGAGTTACCGGTTCCTTTTTACGTCCATCGTAAGATAATTTCCAGTTTGTGGTTTTAGGATTAAAAAGAACTTCCAAGGCAAATTTTGTCAAACGCGCTTCAATATAACGTGGAGCTGCCGATCCGTCACCTGTTAGTATGTTTCCCCAGTTTCCCTGAGTATCTATAAGTAAATCTTTCTGGCCAAGCTGAACAATAGCATCACCAATCGAAGCATCGCCATGTGGATGATACTGCATGGTTTGACCTATAATATTTGCTACTTTGTTGTAACGTCCGTCATCCATTTCTTTCATGGCATGCATAATCCGGCGTTGAACAGGTTTTAATCCGTCGTTAATATAAGGAACGGCCCGCTCCAGAATTACATAAGATGCATAATCGAGAAACCATTCTTTATACATTCCCGACAAATAGGTAACTTCATCCTTTACCTTATCGTCATGTATTTCCTCATTCTGATCGTCTTGAATCTCTTCGTTTTCGTTATTTAAAATTTCTTCTGACATTCTTTTCCTTAGCTCCCGGTTTAGTATTTTTGATTATGCTACCTCATCTTTTTCCACATACAGGTTTTCAATAATAAACTCTTGCCTGTCAGGTGTGTTTTTACCCATGTAATATTCCAGCATTTGCGAAACCGATTCATGCTTCTTCATCTGAACAGGGTCTAAGCGGATATCTTCCCCGATAAAATGTTTAAATTCATCGGGAGAAATTTCACCTAAGCCTTTAAAGCGAGTAATTTCAGGCTTCCCCCTGAGTTTTTTTATCGCTTTTTCCTTTTCTTCTTCGGAGTAACAATAGTAAGTTTTTTGTTTGTTTCGAACCCTAAACAAAGGTGTTTGTAAAATGTAAACATGACCTTTTTTAATCAATTCGGGAAAGAATTGTAAAAAGAAAGTAATAAGAAGTAAACGAATATGCATACCATCCACATCTGCATCGGTTGCAATAATTACGTTGTTATAACGTAAATCTTCCATACTTTCTTCAATATTCAGAGCAGCCTGCAAAAGGTTAAACTCCTCATTTTCGTAAACAACTTTTTTGGTTAATCCGTATGTATTCAATGGCTTGCCTTTTAAACTGAAAACAGCCTGGGTATTTACATCGCGGGATTTTGTTATGGAACCACTCGCCGAATCACCCTCGGTAATAAAAATACTTGATTCCTCTTTTCTATCATCTTTACTGTTGAAATGAATTCTGCAATCCCTCAATTTTTTATTGTGAAGGTTTGCTTTTTTTGCACGTTGTTTTGCCAGTTTTTTTACACCTGAGATTGCTTTTCGTTCACGCTCAGATTCTACAATACGTCTTAAAAGAACTTCAGCAACTTCCTGATTTTTATGTAAAAAATTATCTAACTCTTTTTGAAGAAAATTACCCACATGTGCTCTGACTGATGGCCCGTCGGGGCCAATATCTTTGGATCCGAGTTTGGTTTTAGTCTGTGATTCGAATACCGGTTCTTCTACCTTAATACTTACTGCTGCTACAATTGAAGCACGTATATCAGACGGATCGTAATCTTTTTTATAAAATTCACGAATGGTTTTTACCAAAACCTCACGAAAAGCCTGAAGATGGGTTCCCCCCTGCGTGGTATGCTGTCCGTTTACAAACGAATAGTAATCTTCTCCATACTGATTCCCGTGAGTTATCGCAACTTCAATATCCTCACCCTTTAAATGAATGATTGGGTAAATCGGATCATGATCCATGTTTTCCTCCAACAAATCCCTTAATCCGTTTCGTGAATAAAACCGTTCGCCATTTAATTCAACCGTTAAACCGGCATTCAGAAAAGTATAGTTTTTCATCATATTCACGATATAATCGTTCATATAATGATACTTTTTAAACACCGACTGGTCGGGGATAAAAGTTACCAGAGTACCGTTTTCTTCGTTCAGTCCCTTGTAATCTTTTTCATCGGTTTTGATTCCTTTACTGAATGAGACTTCTTTGGCAACCCCATCGCGAATGGCCTTAACGGTAAAATCGATGGACAGCGCATTGACGGCCTTAATCCCAACTCCATTGAGGCCCACCGACTTTTTAAAAACCTTCGAATCGTATTTTGCCCCGGTATTCATTTTACTCACCACGTCAACCAGTTTTCCCAAGGGAATTCCTCGTCCGTAATCACGAATGGTAACCCGGTCCTGATCGATATCCACAGTAATTTTTTTCCCATGCCCCATCATAAACTCATCAATGGAATTATCCATTACCTCTTTCAATAAAACATATATTCCATCGTCAGCAGAACTACCATCGCCTAGTTTTCCAATGTACATTCCCGGCCTTCTTCGGATATGTTCCTGCCAGTCTAACGTTTTAATTGTTCCTTCGTCGTAATTCGGAGTCATAGTACCTTCAGTTTGCCACAAATATAACTAAAACAAGATGTAATCGACTGTTGATAACAAAGCAATAACTAACAAAATACAGTTGAAAACGTTGATAAATCGGAAGATTATAACTACTCAACTTGAACCTGTCCAAAAACAAAAAATAAGATTCAGATAATACCCATTTTTTTCATCAGGAAAGTTGCATTCATTGTTTTTGTTATACCATTCGAAAGTTTGTAATCAAATACCAATTCATCATTTTCAATCCTGATTTCAAAGCATTTATTGAATACTTTTTCTGGATACTCCTTTTCCATTTCACTAAGTTTTAAATCATGGGTAGCAATCAGTGAAACAGCTTCGAATTCAACCAGTTTTCTCACCAGTTCACGCGAACCGTTTAATTTGTCGATTGAATTGGTCCCTTTTAGCATTTCGTCGAGGATAACAAAAATTCGTTCTCCTTTTTGCAGTAATTCCAGAACGCCTTTGATTCTTTTTAATTCCGCAAAAAAGTAGGATTCGTCCTTAATAAGCGAATCTGTAGTGCGCATATTGGTATAAATTTCAACCGGCGTAAAAACCATTTTCTTTGCACAAACCGGGGCACCGGTCCTTGCCAGAATCAGGTTTACTCCAACTGTTCTTAAAAAAGTACTTTTGCCGGCCATATTGGCACCGGTAATAATCATTGCTTTTGACCATCCTTCAATCTCAAAATCGTTGCAAATTCTTTTGTCGGATTGCAAAAGCGGATGACCTAAATCGAATGCAGAGAAAGTAAATTTTTCTCCCCTGATTTCGGGATAAGAAAACTCAGGATTATTACTTGCCAGGTTTGAAAAACTGATTAATGTATCCATTTCAGAAACAACTTCCAACCAATCTTTCAATTTATTATGATTTTTATTGTGCCAAAGCCACAATTTGAAAACACACCTGATATCCCAAAGAAAAATGCTGTTTAAGGCAAAACCAACCAAAAAGTTTTGCCGGTATTCAAACTGCTGAACCAGCTTTTTTAACTGGCTAAAGATTTTGCTGGACTTTTCAGGAAGACTAACTTTTTCCTGCAACTCGCAAAGCAATTCAGAATTGAAATCCTTTTCTTCAATCATATGAAGCAGTTGCATATACTTTGAGAGTAATGCTGATTTTCGGCCAAAAAATTTAAAATATTCTGTTATCGTTTTCCAGTAAGAATACAGAAAAATCCATTGGACAAAAACCATTAAAAAAGCAAACAGATTTGTAATTCCGACAAATGCAGGGATAAAAGAAATTATTGTAAGTACTGGAATTATGAGGAGTATCCACTTTATAGATTTTGCCTTTTTCAGTTTTAATTCCAGTGCTGACCATGAAATTATTTCTTTATGCATTTCCATGGTTTCCTCGAACATTTTTCCATTAGCCAGAAAATCCAACCTCCATTCAAACAGGGTGGAAAGCTCCCTGACCGCCTCTTGTTTTTTCTTTATCAACTCTATTTTTAGCGGTGGTTTGATAAACCAGTCAGCAAGTTTTTGTTGTCCGCTAATTGTTGAAGTTCTGTTGATATACTGGAATAATGAACCTTCGCCAAATAAATCCAAATCGTAAGAAAAAAAATGTTCCGGATTTAGATATTCCTTCCCGTTTTTGAATTGTGAAAATTGATGTTTTAATGCCAGCAATTCATCTTCCGTAATTTTTTTTAATACCGTGAATCTTCTGCTCAGATTATCAAACTGAATGTTTTTTTTAACCAGCCAAAAAAACAGAATGATAGCAGACAAAGACAAAATCAATGTAAACCAGCTCTTTAATCCAAAAATAAAAAGGGGTATAAAAATGGCGGCAAACGAGAAGAAACGGAACCAGGCAAAACGTTTTAATTGCAACAATACCTTCTGAAGCTGATAAGAGTATTCTTCAAATTTCCGGTGATATAATGAATGAATTGATGCTGGCATTTTACAAATAGTTGTAATGATGAAGTATGCCGGAAACGATAAGTGTAGTTAATGAAAGAACCACAACAACTAACAAAACTACATCGTACTGAATATTGCTAAGTTTTGTTGTTTGTATTTTTGGAGAAATATGACTTATAAATCGATTTTCAACCAACATGAGTAAGCGATAACAAAACTCTCCGAATCCCCAGCCTAAAATGGCACCACCAATAATATCCAGGGGATAATGAACTCCGGAATATATTCTTGAATACGAAAACAAAGCGGCCCAGATAAATAACATCCAGCTGTAACTTCGGTTTTTAAATACCCGGGAAGTAAAAACAAAAATCCCAAAACCATTGGCGGCATGAGACGATACAAACCCATAGGGACTTCCCTTTCGCAAAACATTGTGCACCAATCCTTCAAGTGACGGTTCGTAAACCGGCCTAAATCTCTGAATACTAAATTTTAAGAATACAGAAACCTGATCGCTAAGCAGGATGGTTAAGGACAAAAACACTAAAATTGGTATAGCTTTTAGTCTGTAATTTTTGATAAAATAATAGAGCAGTATGGCATAAAAAGGTATCCAGGTTTCTTTTCGGGTAACCATTAACATTATTGTGTCCCAATAGTCGTTATGAAAACCATTCAAAAAAAGAAAAATCTCTTTATCCAGTTCAATTATTCCTTGTAACCAGTCCATTTAACTATTTAATATTTCCCAGACCTTATCTTTTAGTTGTTGTAAATTTAATCCGGTAACTGATGAAAAAAACATATGAGCAATTCCTTTCAGTTCCTTGCTTATTTCTTCCATAAGTTCCTCATCTAACATATCTGCTTTACTTACAGCCAGAAAACGTTGTTTGTCCAATAATTCGGGATTATACTTATCCAGTTCATCCAACAGAATTTTATATTCTTTCAAATGATCTTTACTATCTGCAGGAACCAAAAAAAGCAGCATTGAATTTCTTTCAATATGCCTTAAAAAACGAAGCCCCAGTCCTTTACCCCTATGCGCACCTTCAATAATCCCGGGAATATCAGCCATTACAAAGGACCTGCTTTCACGATGCCCGACTATCCCTAAATTCGGCACCAAAGTAGTAAAATGGTATTCTGCGATTTTGGGTTTTGCTGCCGAAACTACAGATAACAAAGTTGATTTTCCCGAACTTGGGAAGCCAACCAAACCAACATCGGCCAATACTTTTAGTTCCAGAATCCGCCATCCTTCAACTCCTTCTTCGCCCGGTTGCGCGTATCGTGGTGCCTGATTTGTAGAAGATTTAAAATGGTCGTTTCCCAGTCCACCACGACCTCCCTGCATTAAAATTTTACTTTCACCATCTTCTGTTATCTCCAGGAGAACTTCCTGGGTTTCCGGATCCTTAACAATTGTACCCAGCGGAACATCAATATAAATATCTTCACCGTCGGCACCTTTGCTTCGCTGTTTTCCTCCCGGGTCTCCATGTCCGGCTTTAATATGTTTTTTGTATTTCAGGTGGAGTAAAGTCCACATATTTCTGTTGCCGGTAATGATTACATGTCCACCCCGGCCTCCATCACCACCATCGGGTCCGCCGAACTCAACAAATTTTTCTCTGCGCATGTGTGCTGAACCGGATCCTCCATTACCCGATTTACAAAAAATCTTTACATAATCAACAAAATTCGATTCAGCCATTTTCTACCTTTTCAATTCATTTTATATTCCAAATACATAACGAGGAGTATCCTCAATATATTGGATTATAATTTTGAAACTACCGCTTTCAATCTTCCGGCAATATCTTCAATGCTACCCATTCCGTTTATTCCGAAATGTTTATTTTGCGGTCTGTAATATTCAATCAGGGGTAATGTTTTTTCGTTGTAAACATTTATCCTGTTTTCTATAATCGATTGATCCTGGTCATCTGCACGACCTGAACTTTTTCCTCTGAGCATCAACCTGTCAATCAATTCTTGTTTTTCAACTTCGAGGCTTAACATTCCTGAAACAGGTGTTCCGTTATTGTTTAACAATTCGTCGAGAGCTTTTGCCTGATCCACAGTCCTTGGAAATCCATCAAAAATAAATCCTTTTGCATCTTTGTTGCTGTCAAGTTTACTTTTTATCATTCCAATCACAACTGCATCGGGTACTAGTTCGCCTTTGTCCATAAATTTTTTAGCCTCTAATCCAAGGTCAGTTTTCCCGGCAATTTCGCTCCGTAATAAATCACCTGTTGAGATATGATTTAATCCAAATGATTCGATAAGATATTCTGCCTGTGTGCCTTTCCCCGCTCCGGGAGGGCCAAATAAAACAAGATTTAACATGGTTAAGATTTTTAGTCGTTTATTACTGAATAAATATTAATTAGGTTTCTTCCGTATCCATTATAATCGAGGCCATAACCTACGATAAAATCGTTTGGTATTTCAAGGCCTACATAGTCAAGATTAACCTCTTTCTGAAGCGCATCGGGTTTTAACAATAAAGTAGCAACTTTTACTTCTTTTGGATTTAGCTTTTCCAGTTGCTGCATTATATTTTCTATGGTTATTCCGGTATCTACAATATCTTCAAGAACTACAACAGTTCTTCCTTCAATATCCTCGTTTAATCCGATTAACTGTTTTACTTTTCCTGTAGTTTTATCACCATGATATGATGCTAATTTTACAAAAGAAATTTCAGACTCTACCAAACTTATTCTTTTAAATAATTCAGCGGCAAACATAAATGACCCATTCAGAATACATAAAAAAAGAGGATCTTTACCATCAAGATCTGAATTCATTTTATCAGCCATATTTTCCACTACCGAGCGAAGTTTTTCATACGGGATATATAATTCAAAAGTTTTATCGAGGATTTTGACTTGCTCCATTATTTAAAATTTGATTTTTGAATGTGTTAAAATTGCAGTAATTTCGTCGTGCAAAATAAAGGCACAAAAATAAGGAAACAATTCGATTTACTAAAAATTAAAAATACAAAAGATGAGTCCAAAGGTAAGTATTATTATGGGTAGCACTTCTGATTTAGGTGTTATGGAAAAGGCTGCGAAATTATTTGACGAGTTTGAAATACCGTTTGAGATCAATGCACTTTCGGCACACAGAACACCAGATGAAGTTGAAAAATTTGCAAAAGGTGCAAAGGACAGAGGAATTAAAGTAATTATTGCCGGTGCAGGAATGGCAGCTCATTTACCCGGTGTAATAGCAGCAATGACTCCACTACCGGTAATTGGGGTTCCGATTAATGCCAGTCTTGCAGGTTTCGATTCAATTTTGGCAATTCTTCAAATGCCTCCGGGAATTCCGGTTGCAACGGTCGCAGTAAACGGTTCATTAAATGCAGCAATTCTTGCAGTTCAAATGATGGCCACAGGAGATAACGAAATGATGCAAAAACTGGTTGAATACAAAAAAAACCTCAAACAAAAAATAGTAAAAGCAAACCAGGATTTGACTGAAGTGAAATATAAATTCAAAACGAATTAACATCATAAAAAATATTTCGTAAATTAGAAGAGGTGTATATGAATGATACACCTCTTTTATTTTACAAATGAGACCCTTTTTAACAGGCATACTAACCTTACTTTTTTTTGTCAACCTCGAAGCAGTCGAAAACTATCCTTCAGGCGCACGGTCGCGTGCTTTATCCAATGCTTTTGTTTCAGTTTCAGATACCTGGAGTACCTTTCATAACCAGGCAGGAATCGCAAATCTTTCCGCATTTTCTGCCGGATTTTACTATGAGTCGAGATTTATGATAGATGAACTGTCACTGGCTTCTGCTTCTATAGTTATCCCGATTAAAGCAGGAAGATTTGGTCTTTCTTTTTATCAATTTGGCTCGGGAACTTTTAAACAACACAAAGCAGGATTGGCATTCGCTAAAAAACTTTCCGGAAAAATAAATGCCGGAGTACAACTCGACTACTTTTCACAACGATTTCCCGAAAACGATAATGCAGCCGGATTTATAAGCTTTGAAGCCGGACTTATTTATTCCGCCAGCAATGAGCTGGAATTTGGGGCTCATTTTTTTAATCCCATAAAAGCAGGTTTTGAAACACTGGAAGGAAAACAGGAGATGCCAATGTCTTTTCGATTCGGATGCCACTATAAATTTCCTGAAATGATAAACCTGATTTTCGAAGCTGACAAAACCGGGGATCACCCCTTTATGTTTAAATCAGGCCTGGAATTTTCACCGGCCGAATATTTGATTCTGCGACTTGGAATTTCGGGGAAACCAGTGAATTATACTGCCGGTATCGGAATTAAAACAGGCAAAATAACAACAGATATTGCATTTGCTTATCATGGAAATCTTGGAGTTACTCCTTCTGTTTCAATTCAGTTTAATTATTAAATGAGCAGATTTGAATTCATATCGATATTAATTTTGATACTCGTTTCTATAAATGTTACGGCTCAGGAAACAGATCCTCAAAGACTAATCGAATCCATTATTGAATCTCATCTCGATAAAATTGATGCACAAACCAATGTTGCCCTGATTATTGAAGACCTTGAGGGATTTTTGGAGCAACCAGTCAATATCAATGCCACTTCAAAAACCGAACTATCGAGGCTTTACGTATTGAATGATGTTCAGATTAATAAACTTTTTGACTATCTCAATAATTATGGCCCTGCATATTCCATTTATGAATTAAACACCATTGATGGCTTTACACCTGAAATACTTCAAAAAATGGAGCCATTTATCTGGTTTGGGCCGAAAGAAGAAAACATAAAATTTGGAGAATCATTTAAAACCGGTAAAAACCAACTTTTGTTACGGACACTCGGAACCATTCAGAAAGCACGTGGATACTCGCCTGACAGCAATGGTAAAATTCCCTTTGAAGGTAACCGGTACCGCTACTATATACGATACAGATATGAAGCAAGAGAAAGATTTTCGGCTGGTTTTACAGGAGAAAAAGATCCGGGAGAATCTTTTTTCAGGGCTTCCAACAAGCAAGGATTTGACTATTATTCCGCACATATTTCGCTAAAAATTAACTCCACAATCGAGAATATCACTGTAGGTGATTTTCTTGTTCGGGCAGGTCAGGGACTTATACTATGGCAGGGATATACTTCAGGCAAATCCGAAAATATTCTGGCAATCTCAAAAACCAATCAGGGAATTCGTCCATCCACAGCAGTCGATGAAAATCTGTTTTTCAGAGGAGCCGCCACTACTTTGAATTTTGGGAAAGCCAGGTTGAGTATATTCTATTCCCAAAAAAAAGATGATGGTAATCTTGTTGAAACAGACTCAACGGGGATAATAATTACAAGTCTTCAAACCTCCGGTTATCATCGCACAAAAAACGAAATAGCTGATAAAAATTCTGTGCGAAATACAAACTTTGGAGCTACCTTCTCCTTGTATATGAGAAACCTAAAAATTGGGACAACTTTTTTAAAGCAGCAATTTGAGTTTCCTTTGATTCCGGCAAACAGACTTTACAATCTTTACCAATTTAACGGCAATGCTAATATTAATGCCGGAATAGATTATAGTTTTAATCGTGGAATAATCCAGCTTTTTGGCGAGGCAGCCATCTCCAAATCCAAGGGGAAAGCTTTGATACAAGGTGCAATTTTACACTTGAATGACCAGCTCAGTTTTTCGATGCTGTTCCGGCATTTTGACAAAAACTACCATGCACTTTGGGCAAACACTTTTGCTGAAGGCAGTAAAATTAATAATGAATCCGGACTTTATTTTGGCACCAAAATATTGCCTGTAAAATTCGTAACTCTTTCAGCATATTCCGATTTTTATCGTTCACAGTGGATTGATTATTCAAAAGCAGCACCGTCAAGCGGATGGGATATTTTGGTTCAGGCAGATGTAGCTCCAACAAATAAAACCGGATTCTACATCAGGTTTAAAAACGAAGAGAAGCAGGCAAAAATTATTCAGGAAGAAAGATATGTTAATGTACCGGTAAGAAACCAAAAAATCAGAGTTCATTTTAATCAGCAACTAAATGAAAAAATAAAATTGAAAACCAGATTTGAACATGTTCAATATAAGGGGAAAGAAAAGGAAAACGGTTTTCTTGTTTTTCAGGATCTTCAATATTCGTCAACCCTTATACCTTTAAATCTTACAGCCAGAATCGCATGGTTTAAGACAGATGGGTATTATTCACGAATTTATGCTTACGAAAACGACCTTTTATATACTTTCTCAATACCTTCTTTTTTTGGCACAGGATTTAGAACCTATCTAAATCTGAATTTCAAAATTTCCAAAAAAATTGATTTCTGGTTTAAAATTGCAAACACGTCATGGACCGACCGTGAATTAATAAGTTCAGGCTACAACGAGATTCAGGGAAATAACAAAACAGAGTTAAAATTCCAGTTTAGGTTGAAATTTTGATTTTGAATTCATTACTTTGCCAAGTTTAACAGAATATTGAGCATGTCAAATATATCACAACTTGATTTTGAGGATATCCGCCCATACACCGATGATGAAGTAAAATCGAAAATTGCCGAAATGCTAAAAGACCCGGTATTTGACGAGGTACTTTCACATGTTTTCAAATTCAGGCCTGTTGTTGAAATGGTGAAATTGCAACTGCGTATGATACGTACAGTAAAACAGTTGCAGGGTACATTTATTTACGATCTCTTACGAAATGTTATTAATAAATCATCGGATGGACTTTCTGTTACCGGTCTTGAAAATCTTGAAAAAGACAAACCTTATTTGTTTATTTCAAACCACAGGGACATAGTTCTGGATGCCGCACTTTTAAATTATCTCATTTTTCAGAATGGCATGAATACAGCATTGGTTGCCATAGGGAATAACCTTTTGCTTTATAATTGGATCGAACATGCAGTAAAACTGAATGGTTCATTTGTGATAAAACGAGATCTTCCTCCGCGTGAATTACTCACTGCTTCGCAAAAGGTTTCACATTTTATCCGGAAATCTATTCTTGAAGACAAACTTTCAGTATGGATTGCCCAGCGCGAAGGACGTACAAAAGATGGCTCGGATAAAACACAGGAAGCTGTTTTGAAAATGTTAAACATGAGTAAAACAAGCAGTATTTCGCAGGGATACAGGGAGCTTAACATTGTCCCGGTTGCCATATCTTATGAAATTGAACCTTGTGGATTGGCA
>CAJXZG010000107.1 GCA_913063265.1 uncultured Prolixibacteraceae bacterium
ATTACGAGTGAGAAACTAAGTACTTTTGCCGCATTGGCTTATCTGAAATATTCAAAAGAGAAATTTATGGTTATGGCAAAATCAATGTATGGCCAGAATGTTTGCGAAAGTCTGTTGCCAAGTGGATATGCAGTAGCCTCTCGTAACCCTGAGACAGGTGCCGAAACTTATACGCCTTTAAACCATATTTACAACTGGATAAATCTGACCTACGGAAAAGCTTGGAAAGTAGGATTTTATGCAGGATATTTGACTAACTTGGGAACCAGTGAAAATCCAATCGGGCCATTTTACGGTATGCCCTATTCCTCAGAAATCGGATATATATACAAGCTTTCACCACAAATCATCTACACTTATAAAAATTTTATGTTTGGTGCAGAACTTAGCTGGACAACTGCCGGATATGGAACAATTGATATACAGAACAAAGCGAAAGTAATTGATACGGAAGGAGTAACAAATTTCAGAAATATGATTTCCATAGCCTATAAATTCTAATCCTTATTTTAACTTTGTTGAAGCTGTACAGTCGGATACAAAATATTAAAATGAATTATCATGGCTTTTGAAATTTCAATTTTTCTTAAAAATAAAATTACCCATTTAGAGGAGATCACAGGCGTTCTAAAAAACAACGAAGTAAATATCCGTTCCTTAATGCTCACCAATATCAATCATGGCTGGGGTGTTGTAAATTTGCTCGTTGATGCACCGGAGAAAGCATATAAAGTTTTATCAGAGGCTGGCAATTCAGTAGTAATGCGTGAAGTTATTGCGCTTGAAATGAAAAACGAAACAGGAGGCCTGGATGAATTGCTATTGAAAATTTCCCGAGCAGGAATTCATATTGAAAGTGCATATAGCCGTTTAATTTCAGATAACAAGACTGCAATTCTTATCATTGAAGTTCCTGATGTGATTGAGGCATCGAAAAGATTGAAACAAAAAAACATTAAAATTATCAAAGACAGTTTGGTATATGGCAATTAGTTATTACTGTTACACAAATCCCCAAACATAAAAATGCAGTTTTTTACATACATATTTACCATAAAATTAAACAGTGTTGCGATTTTTGCTGAAAAGGCCTAACTAATTATAGAATTAGTATATTTGAATCCACAAAAAACAAAACCGAATGAAGCGAATTGCCGTACAGGGAATAGCTGGATCTTTTCATGAAGATGCTGCATTAAAATATTTTAATGAAGAAGTTGAGATTGTTGAATGCAAAACATTTACAAGCATTTGTGAATTAATTGATAAGGACAATGTTGATTATGCGGTAATGGCAATAGAAAACTCAATAGCCGGCAGCCTTCTGAAAAATTACCAGTTGATAAGAGACTACCACCTGAGAATCATCGGAGAAATATATCTCCATATCCAAATGAATTTGTTGGTTTGCCCGGGAGTAAAACCAAAAAATATTAAACATATTTATTCTCATCCAATTGCATTGCAACAATGTATCGAATATATCGAAAAGTACTATCCAAAAGCTGAATTGCATGAATCTCTGGATACTGCAGGTTCTGCAAAATTAATTGCTGAAAAAAAACTTGAAAATGCCGCTGCTATTGGTAATTTGAGATCTGCAGAATTGTATGGACTTGATATATTGGAAACAGGAATTGAATCTAACAAAAGAAATTACACCCGGTTTTTAGTTCTTTCCAAACATGGTAATCCTACTGAGAAAAGCAATAAAGCATCGGTATGTTTTGAAGTTGGACATTTTTATGGTGCTTTGGCCAAAGTGTTAAATACCTTTGCCGAGAATGAAATAAACCTGATGAAAATTCAGTCTGTTCCGATTTTAGGAAAACCAAAAGAATATACAATTCATGTGGATATAGAGTGGGATAATACTGAAAACTATGATAAGGCAATTCATCAGGTATTAAAAAGTGCAACGAGTTTATCAATTTTGGGTGAATATAAAAGAGCTGAATTAACCGTACAGAATCAATAATAAAAATCAATAGATATGAGCAAAATAGCAATATTTTATGGGCCCGTAGGCGGAGCAGTAAATCGGGTTGCAGAAAAGGTGAAAAATGCCATTGGTGAAGATAAAGTGGAAATGGTAGCTGTAAAAGATGCAAGCGTAGCAGATCTGGAAAAATACGATAAAATAATTTTTGGAATGTCAACGGTTGGCAAAGACTCATGGGATTCGCAATACGACAACGTGGATTGGGCAAAATTTCTGCCTGAAATCGGTAAAACAAATTACAAAGGAAAAGCCGTGGCAATATTCGGACTGGGAGACCATGTAACCTATGCTTCAACATTTGTAGACCATATTGCTGTTTTAGCAAAAGAATTGCAGGAAAAAGGTGCTGAATTGTTGGGTAAGGTTCCTGCCGATAATTATGAATATGACGAATCTGAAGCTGTTGTTGATGGACAATTTTTGGGTTTACCAATTGATGAAGACTTTGAACCTGAGTTAACTGACGAAAGGGTAGAGGCCTGGGTAAAACAATTAAAACCCGATTTTGGTTTTTAAACTCAATACCTGATATTAATTTTTCATCTCATTTTTAATGTGCCGGTAAAACATTAATAATGAGATGATTTATTTTAGTATTTGAATCAAATTTTGAACTTTGAGGCATGAACAACTCTCCATTAAATAAATCGGTAGTAGATGAAAAAATAGCACAGCTTCGTATACCCGATGTAGGTAAAGCATCTATTCGGGAAATAGTGGCTTTGGTGAATTTGGTTGAAGAAGAAACCGGAATTAAATATATACGCATGGAAATGGGTGTGCCGGGTTTACCACCTTCTCAAATTGGCGTGAATGCCGAAATTGAAGCACTGAAAAAAGGAGTTGCTGCAATTTATCCAATGATGGACGGAATTAAACCATTAAAAGAAGAAGCTTCAAAATTCATTAAAAACTTTTTGGATATTGATTTGGCTCCTCAGGGATGTATTGCAACCGTAGGTTCAATGCAGGGAACATTTGCCGCATTTATGGCTGCAGGAAATACAAACAAGAAAAAAGATACAACTCTTTTTATCGATCCCGGATTTCCGGTTCAGAAACAACAAATGATGGTTTTAGGTCAGAAATACAAAACATTTGATGTTTTTAATTTCAGAGGGAAAAAGTTACATGCAAAACTTGAGGAAATACTTTCCCAGGGAAATATTAATTCAATTGTTTACTCAAATCCCAATAACCCGGCCTGGATTTGTTTTAACAACGATGAATTAAAAATAATAGGAGAACTGGCCAACAAGTATGATGTCATTGTAATGGAAGATCTGGCCTATTTCGGAATGGATTTCAGGAAGGATTTGTCAAAGCCCGGAAAACCTCCTTATCAGCCATCAGTTGCCAAATACACAGATAATTATATATTGTTTATTTCAAGTTCAAAAATCTTTTCGTATGCAGGGCAACGGTGTGGTATTATGGCAATTTCAGATAAACTATACCGCCGCGATTACCCCGATTTACAGGAAAGATTTAAGGGAACTGATTTTGGTTCGACCATTACCTTGCGAATTCTCTACTCTGTTTCATCCGGCACGTCACACTCCGCACAATGGGCACTTGCTGCCATGCTAAAAGAAGCAAACGAAGGAAACTTTAATTTTTTGGAAGAGGTAGAAGAGTATGGTAAAAAAGCGACTGTAATGAAATCCTTGTTTCTGAAAAACGGTTTTGATATTGTTTACAAAAAAGATATTGATGTTCCAATTGCAGATGGCTTTTATTTTACCGTTTCATATCCCGGAATGACGGGAAATCAACTTGTCGAGAATTTACTGTATTATGGTATAAGCGCTATTGCGCTTGACAACACAGGAAGTGAAGAAGAAGGAATAAGAGCCTGTGTGTCTTTTGTAAAACGCGAACAATTTGGGGAAATGGAAGATAGATTGAGATTGTTTAATGAGAATTTTTCTTAGAAACTGTTTGAATTTATAATTTTTAAACAGTCTCTTAATCTTTAAAATATAAATGGATAAAAACAAGGTAATATCACGATACAAACTAACCCTCGATGTTATTGATTCACTCCATCTGAAAAATAAACCGGTGCTTTTAAAAAAGGGTGAATCATTTATCGATTATGGTGAAAAAACCAAACGAATTGGGATTTTACTTGATGGATTGCTTTATGCTACTTATATATCGGACAGCGGAACTGAATGGGTCTCAAGGTTTTTTTTCCCTCCCAATAACTTTATCGTAAGTAACCATGAAGGATTTTATTTAGGTAAAAACTCTACTGAATGTATTCGTGCTTATGAAGATTCAAAATTGATTTATATTGATAAAGAGGAGTTTAAAAAACTTTTGGACAATAACAGACAGTTTGAAAGAACAGTAAGGGTTTTGGCTGAAGAAAGTTATATTCAATCTATGACAAGGGTTCACTCCTTTCAATCAATGAATGCTGAAAAACGGATTAGAAAATTCTTTACAGATAATCCTGAACTGGGAAAGAAACTTCAGCGTCAACATATTGCGTCATATCTTGGAATTCATCGAAATATACTTACACGATTCCTTTATAAAATCTAAAAATTCAACAAAAGATCTTCCCAAACCAAATATGTCTTTTTTCAAAAGATGTTATACATCATATTCTTTACATAAAATATGAAATAGCAACTTAAGTTGCATTTTATTATTTCTGGAAAAATAGTTTTGCATAAACAAAATCAAACAATAACTATTTCGGACGTTTATGCATAAATCTATAAGCAAAAAGGCATTTTATTTTAAAGATTTACAGCATTCAAAATTTTTTTCCCGGAACCTGATTTTTATAATATTTTTTAAGTTTTTAGGTAGCTAAATTTAAGGTAAAATAAGAAATATAATGGCAAAAGTTATAGGAGCAGTAGTTGTTGACAAAGAAGGATGTAAAGGCTGTAATTTATGTGTCGAAGCCTGTCCGCACGATGTGTTAAATTTGAACAAAGAAGTCAATAGTCGCGGTTATCACTATTCTTATATGGAGAATCCTGAAAATTGTATAGGATGTGCCAATTGTGGAGTAGTATGCCCGGATACGTGTATCACAATTTATCGAATGAAAATTTGATATATTATTTAACAATAATCAGAATAAATCAATATTAAAATAGATGGCGGAAATAAGATTAATGAAAGGTAACGAAGTATTAGCCGAGGCAGCCATTCGGTGTGGTTGCGATGGTTATTTTGGTTACCCTATTACTCCACAATCTGAAGTAATGGAAACACTGATGGCACGCGAACCCTGGAACGAAACCGGAATGGTAGTTTTGCAGGCCGAAAGTGAGGTGGCAGCAATAAACATGTTATATGGAGCTGCCGGAACCGGAAAAAAATCAATGACTTCATCATCAAGTCCCGGTATTAGTTTAATGTCGGAAGGATTGTCTTATATAGCCGGTGCAGAGTTGCCATGCCTGGTGGTTAATGTGCAGCGTGGCGGACCGGGATTAGGAACAATCCAGCCTTCGCAGGCCGATTATTTTCAGGCAGTAAAAGGTGGCGGGCATGGAGATTACAAATTAATCGTTCTTGCACCTTCTTCGGTTCAGGAAATGAATGATTTTGTAGACCTTGGATTTGAACTGGCCTTTAAATACAGAAATCCGGCAATGATTTTAACGGATGGTGCACTTGGTCAGATGATGGAAAAAGTTGAACTGGCTGAATTTAAACCACGCTGGACCGAGGAAGAAATTGAAAACAAATTTGGTGTTTGGGCCAGTACGGGAAAAAAAACAAATCGTGATAGAAACGTAGTTACCTCTCTTGTAATGGATTCTGAAGAAATGGAGCAGAACAATCTTCGTTTTCAGGAGAAATACAAAAAAATGGAGGAAGAGGAAGTACGTTATGAAGCAATTCAGTGTGAAGATGCTGATTTTATTATTGTTGCTTTTGGAACTTGTTCAAGAGTATGTTTAAAATCGGTTGAATTGGCCAGGGCAAAAGGATTAAAAGTTGGTTTGTTAAGACCAATAACTCTTTTTCCGTTTCCAAATAAAATCATTAAAGAACTGGCCCGAAAATCAAAAGGATTTTTGTCGGTTGAAATGAGTGCCGGACAAATGGTTGAAGATATTAAACTTGCTGTTTATGAAGCTGGAAGCACCGTTCGCGTAAACTATTACGGAAGAATGGGTGGAATTATTCCAACACCTGAAGAGGTTGTTGATGCATTAGAAGATAAATTTTCATGGGAAATTAGTTATGGAGTTAAAAGATCTTATTAAACCGGAAAACCTGGTTTACGATAAATCAAAAGTTCAGCGTGATGTTTATATGCACTATTGCCCCGGATGTTCGCATGGCGTAGTACATAAAATTTTGTCTGAATTAATTGAAGAATTGGATATCCAGGATAAAACAATTGGCATTGCACCGGTAGGATGTGCAGTGTTTGCTTATAATTATATTGATGTTGACTGGCAGGAAGCAGCCCATGGAAGGGCTCCCGCAGTTGCGACAGGGGTAGCCAGACTAAATCCTGAAAAATTTGTATTTACTTACCAGGGAGATGGGGATTTGGCATCGATAGGTTCAGCGGAAATAATGCATGCCTGTAATCGTGGTGAAAATATTCTGGTTATTTTTATTAATAACGGAATTTATGGAATGACCGGTGGACAAATGGCTCCAACGACTCTTGAGGGTATGGTAACATCAACAACTCCTTCAGGAAGAAATACCGACTTAAACGGTTATCCAATGAAAATAACCAATCTGATTGCAGAACTTCCTGGTACATCTTATGTTACACGTCAGGCAGTTCATACTGCCGCCGCTGTGCGTAAATGTAAACGCTCTGTAAAAAAGGCCATTCAGAATGTTCTCGATAAAAAAGGAACCTCATTTGTAGAAGTTGTTTCAACATGTAATTCCGGTTGGAAAATGACTCCGGACGGAGCAAATAAATGGATGGCAGAGAACATGTTACCATATTATCCTCTTGGCGATTTAAAAGACAGTATAAAAGGCGAACCAATTTCGGAAAATTAAAAAGATTAGTACTATGACAGAAGAAATGATAATTGCTGGATTTGGTGGACAAGGTGTTCTTTCAATGGGAAAAATTCTGGCGTATTCGGGGATCATGGAAGATAAAGAAGTAACCTGGTTTCCATCATATGGCCCAGAAATGAGAGGTGGAACAGCAAATGTAACAGTTATTTTGAGCGATACAAGAATCAGTTCGCCAATTGTAAAACATTTTGATACAGCTATAATTCTTAACCAGCAAAGTTTAGATAAGTTTCAGGATTCAGTAAAACCTGGCGGTACTTTATTATATGATCCAAATGGTATTATTCACCCACCTGAAAGAACAGATATTAATATTTACAAAGTTGATGCTACAGTTACCGCTGTCGAAATGGGAAATCCAAAAGTTTTTAATATGATAGTTTTTGGTAGCTATTTAAAGGTTCGTCCTATTTTAACGCTCGATAATGTTGAAAAAGGTCTTGAAAAATCTTTGCCTGTAAGATATCACAAACTAATTCCATTAAACATTCAGGCCATAAAAAAGGGACAGGAAATTGTTGAAAGTGTACTTGAGGTTTAAAAGGCAGAATGGTGGTTAAAAGAGATTTCAGGAATTAACCACATGTAAAAACCAAATTATTATATAGGAGATACCGTGAATAGTTCACGGTATTTTTTTTACTGTAATCGGATTGCGGTACCCTATACTATTTCTTCAATAAAAAAGGCATCTCATAGAGATGCCTTTTGCAAATGTTTTATATGTAATTAATTATTTTTTTCCAAATTTAGAGTCTTAAGCAGTTGGTGGAGTATACATTTCATCATTGCAACTTATCCATTCAGAGTATCAGCCAGTTTTATCAGTTTTACAAATGTGGAAGGCTTGTAAGAAACAGTATAACAGCACCCCTCAAACCAGACAATATATATTTTAATTAGTAAGTATTTTTACAATCCTTTCTCCACAAAACCTCTAAACTCGTCATTATTAAATGTTACACCAAACTCATGCTCTGTTCCATCCGGTTCAATAATTACATGATAAGGTATACTGTTGGTTTGGTACTTTGAAATTTGTAAATCAAGATTCTTTTTTCCTAAAGTTTTTTTCACTTTACCGTCTACTTCCGAAGTAAACCATTCGCTTTCATTAAGCTTTGTTCTATCATCGGTATACAAGCCAACAACTACATATTCCTCCCTTAATAATCTTAATGTTTCCGGATCTTCCCAAACCGTATTTTCCATTTTCTTACAATTAGAACAGGCATGACCTTTAAAAACAATAAATAATGGCTTTCCCTGCTCTTTTGCACATGCCAATCCTTGTTCATAATCAAAATATCCTGATAATCCTTTTGGTAGATGTAAATCTGCATATTTTGGTGTTCCGCATAATTCAGCTTGCTCTGCATTAACAGCATTGGCTGTAGTATTACCAAGCGTGTAAGACTTTATTGTTTCAGGTGGAATTAATCCCGAAACGGTTTTAAGAGGTGCACCCAATAAGCCTGTAAACAGGTATACAACAAAGCTAAATGTAACAATGGCAAGGAATAACCTTCCTACTCCAACATATGGCAAATCGCTATCGTGTGAAAATTTGATTTTACCAAGGAAATACATACCCATTAAGAAGAATATTGTTATCCAGATGGCCAGATATATTTCACGATTTAAAATTCCAAAGCCGTAAACCTGGTCAATATTGCTTAAGAATTTAAGTCCAAAGGCCAACAAAATAAATGCAAATACCACCTTGATTGCATTTAACCAACCTCCTGATTTTGGTAATTTGCTCATTGCCGATGGGAAAATTGCCAGTAGTGTAAAGGGTGTAGCAAAGGCCAATCCAAAAAAGAACATTCCAATTAATGGTCTCATACCTCCATCCTGAACAGCTTCAACAATTAATGCTCCGATAAATGGGCCTGTACATGAAAACGACACGATAACCGTGGTAAGTGCCATAAAAAACGCACCAACCAAACCTCCTTTATCTGCTTGTGAATCGGTTTTATTAACCAAACTGTTTGGTAAAACAATTTCAAAAGCGCCAAAAAACGATATGGCAAAAATCAAAAACAAAATGAAAAACAGTAAGTTTGGTACCCAGTGCGTGCTTAAAAGGCTACCCACATTTGGCCCAAATATCCCTACCGAAAATAAGGCTCCAAGAAGTGTGAAAATGGCCACGATTGATAGCCCAAAGAATACCCCGTTTTTTATTGCTTTTCCACGATTTTCGCTTCCTCGCATAAAAAAAGATACTGTCATTGGTATCATCGGAAATACGCAAGGAGTGAGAATTGCAGCCAAACCTGCAAGTGCAGAAATTAAAATAAACAACCACAAGTTTTCTCCTTGTCCTTTTGAAACAGGCTCAGTTTCATCATCCGAAACCGGAGCTAATTTTTCCTGATTGAAGTCAAATGAAAATTCAACCTCTTCAGGTGGAGTGCAGGTTTCGTCGTTACAACTCATAAACTCAACAAATCCACTTATTTTACCCGCACCTTTAACCTTAACTTTCTGTGTAAAAGTTACCTCATTTGAAAACCATTTTAAATCCATTTGAAAAGAAGGATCAAATACCTCGTCAGCTTTTTTGCTTGGTATTATTTCTCCATCCAATTCAACATTTTCTAAATTTTCAAAATTGAAAGAGGTTTTAATTGGGCCTCCCTCAGGAAGATCCGTTGAATATAAGTGCCAGCCTTTATCTATCGTAGCTGTCATTTTTAACTCAAATTCTGTATCCGAGATTTTTGATTGTTCAAATGTCCATTTTACAGGTGAAACTATTTGAGCGCTTAATAGATAATTTACCAATAGGAATATTAGTAGTAAACCTGATTTTCTCATTTTTTGAAATATCTTTTTATTTTAAACATTATTTTTCTTTTGCCAATAAACTCTGCTTTAAGTGGCTAATAAAACAAATTGCAAAAATATAAGTTTTACATTAATCAACCATGACATATATTAGAAACATATGGTTGTTTAAAAATATTTAAATATTTAGATATGTAATTTTAAATAAAACTTCTTCTATTTTCCATTTAACATTGTTGAAAAATTAAAACAAATTTGCATAAAAACCACCAGAGACGAACATCAAATGATAATTCGCATTGCAATCAATGCTAACTGTCGAAAAAAATTTGAAACCTTACTTTTATTTCCAATTACCTTAATAAATTGTTTAAAAGTCTTTCGCAAAAACGTTAGAAAAATAAAAAAATCCATCCCTAATTTTAGGAATGGATCTTAATATTGCGGAGTTTGATTTAAACCATTCTAATTTGATTTTCAATAGTAATCTTTTCGCAATACCTGCATTTTAATTCGATAGGTTCTGAATTAACTACTTTAAAACATGTATTAACATATTCGTTATTGGTAATACATTTTGGATTGAAGCATTTAACAATACCTAAAATTGTTTTTGGAATTTCAACAACCTTCTTTTCAACTACTACATAATCTCGAATTATATTAAGCTTTGCATGAGGAGCGATTAGGGCAATTTTGTTGATTTCATCGTTTTCAAAGAATTTATTTGAAACTTTGATAATTGCTTTTGCTCCAAGTTTTCCACTTTCCAGGTTGGTGCCGAACGTAATCTGATTTTCGATTTTATCTAAACCTAAAATAGTTATTACCTTAAAAAGACTTTTTGCCGGAATGTGATCTATAACAGTACCTTCTTTAATGGCACTTACTTTTAATTTTAGTTTTTTCTTTTGATCGTTAGCCATGTCAGTTTTATTTTAGGTTCATGATGTGTGAGATTATAGCCTGGCGGGTATAAATTCCGTTTAAGGCCTGTGTAAAATAATATGCCTTATCATTTGCATCCACATCTGTTGATATTTCGTTTACTCTTGGAAGTGGATGTAATATTCGAACATTAGGTTTGGTATTTTCAAGCATTTCGTTTTTCAATATATAAACGTCTTTAACCTTTTCGTATTCAATTGGATCTGAAAATCTTTCTTTCTGAACACGTGTCATATAAATGATATCTGCTTCACTGATGATATCGGTAAACAGTTCATGTTCAAAATACTTCATCCCTTTCTGTTCCAAATGTAGTTTATATGCTTTTGGCATTTGTAAAATTGAAGGTGCAATAAAATTGAATATCGGATTTTCAAATTCGGACATTGCTTGTAACAAGGAGTGAACTGTCCTTCCGTACTTTAAATCACCGACCATAAAAATGTTCAGGTTATCTAATCTACCCTGTGTTTTCAAAATAGAATACAAATCCAGTAAGGTTTGAGTAGGATGCTGGTTGGCACCATCGCCTGCATTAATTACAGGAACATCCGACACTTCAGCAGCATAGCGTGCTGCTCCTTCAAGTGGATGACGCATTACAATAATATCGGCATAATTACTGACCATCTTGATGGTGTCATGTAAAGTTTCTCCTTTGGTAGCACTTGAACTGTCGGGATCTGCAAATCCCACTATACGGCCACCCAAACGACTAATAGCTGTTTCAAAACTTAGCCTTGTTCGGGTAGAAGGTTCAAAAAAAAGGGAAGCAACTACTTTCCCCTTTAACAAATCCTGGTTTGGATTCTCTTCAAACTCTTTCGCGAGTTCCATAATTTTAAGATATTCTTCTTTTGAGAAATCTGTAATTGAAATTAAATCCTTCTTCATATTGTTTATTTTATTATCTGAGTACCTATCAAAAAAAAGCCAACATCAATAAAATTAAATGTTGGCTTTCAACTCAATGAAATATTTGCTTTTCGATTTGTAATTTCTAAATGAAACAACTTTTCTGTTTTAATTTTCTGAAATACTATTTCTGAAAAACAGGAAATAGCATTTCTTTTGTTTCTTAAGTTAATCATGCCTCAAAGGTAAAAGGCTTTATAAATTCCACACCAATACTGCTCTTGTTTTTTTTATCATTTTATCAACATTTTTAATTTTTTGGATGCTCAAAATCAAATACATGACAGTTGTCATGAAAATTACACCATGGTAATAAAACCCTTTAAAATTATTCAATTTATAATTTTGAAAAAGAACTAAATCCCTATTTCAAATTCGTCTTTCTTCTTATCTCTTCTTCAATTTTCCAGTTGTTAAGCTGCACCTGAATTGATTTATATAAATTGTCATAATAAGTCGCAAGCCCTTCATTGTTTTGTTTTTTATATAACCTCGACAAAGCTACAACAGAAGGAAGGTGCATTTCGTTAATATTCAAACATTGCTTGTATTGTTCAATAGCCTCATCATAAAAACCAAGATCGGACAGTTTATTTCCCTGTGCAAAAAACGTTTCTAGATCGCTTATGTTTGATGGGATTTTAAGCTTAAACAATTCTTCTGATTTTATGTACACAACACTGCATGGAAGGGCGTTAGCCACTTCTTCAGCCACTGAGCCCATAAAAATACGTTGAAGTCCTGATTTCCCGCTACTGCCAATAAACAGAATTGCCGCCTTTTTTGCATAATCTACAATTTCTTTATGCGGATCTCCTGCAAGCAGGACCGGCTCATAATTTACGTCCAGAAAATTAAAACCTTTCAGAAATTCTTTAAATTCACTTTTATATGCTTCATAGTTTTGGTTATTTTCTTCTCCCGCATTAAATCCCAATCTTACCAACCTTCGTGAAGCAACCTCAATGGGTTCGAAAACAGAAATAACTTCAAGACGGGCATTTGTTTTTTTTGCATGTAAAATTGCATCTTTTAAAGCTATTGCAGAAGGTTCTGAAAAATCTACCGAACAAACAACCAGGTTTTTGTTTTTTGGCTTGCTATCTGAAAGTATTAAAACCGGTTTTTTTGAAAACCGAATTACCTTGTGAGCATTTAAACCCAGTTTATCTTTATCATCATTATCAACATCTCCGGTATTAATTATTATAGAATTCACATTTTCTTTTATAGAAATATCAATTATTGAATCAACAGCATTGCCAAAAACTATTTTTGTTGTTATTTCATTATCGTTATACTCAAGGAGTTTGGCTTTAATTTCTTCCAACTCATTTTTTACAGTTTTTTGAACTTTGTCCTTGAATGAGCTGTTTTCCAGTTCTTTTGGTAAAACATGTAATATTATCATGCTGTTACCAAATTCTTTGTTTCTTTTGCCAATTATTTTAATTGTAGGATTAACATCTTTTTCCAGATCGACAGCCCATAAAACTTTTTCGAAAATATTCATATTTATCAATTTTTAGTATTTTATTCTATAAGTGAAAAATACGAGTAAAAACCCTAACCATATTTGTATTTTTATAAACCAACGATTTCATTTTATGTTTAGCATAAATTTATAATCAGTTTAAAAATATTTAACAGGTTAAAGAAAAGATTCAGAATCGCACCTGTTATAAATAAGATTTGGTATAGAAAAACTCATGTATTGTTATACATCCTAGGAAAATAGGCAGAATGTGGATGCCGGTTTTTAAACAATGTGTAACATTTCTTTCGAGAAGTATATTATCTTGCCAAAGAGTTTTATTTTGTAGCTTTTAACAATAGATCCAATTAAAGAATATTAATAATTCATTTTTACAGGATTATTATTGAATAATATGAATTTTGAAACGCTAAAATCTCAGCTGGAAGGTGACTTATATTTTGATAATGTACAAAGGGTGTTGTATTCTACCGATGCTTCCCAATACAAAGAACTTCCCATAGCAGTAACAAAACCTAAAAACAAAGAGGACATTAAAAAAATAATTGCCTTTGCCCGTAAAAATGGAACTTCAATTATTCCGCGGGGTGCAGGAACGTCCTTGGCCGGACAAGTGGTAGGTTCTGGTATTGTAGTAGATATTTCGAAATATATGAACCAAATACTCGAGTTCAATAAAGAAGAAAACTATGTTGTGGTGGAGCCAGGAGTTGTATTGGCAGAACTTAATCAGTTTTTGGCAAAACACGGTATGCAGTTCGGACCCGAAACGTCAACGGCTAACCGATGTGTAATCGGTGGAATGCTGGGAAATAATTCGTGTGGATTACATTCGCTTGTTTATGGCAGTGTGCGCGAGCATGTTAAAGAAGTTGATGTTATTTTATCTGACGGAAGTGAGGCAGTTTTTAAACCATTAAGCGAGAAGGAGTTTAAAGGAAAACTGGAAGAAAGTTCGAATGGTTTAGAGAAAGCAATTTATAAGAATATTTATGAAATGCTTTTGGACGGTAAAAACCAGAAAGACATTAAGAACAACTTTCCGGAACCGGAGTTGACACGGCGTAATATGGGGTATGCCATTGATGTATTAATGAATTCGGAAATATATACTAAAGGTGGAGAAGCATTTAACTTCTGCAAGTTATTGGCAGGTTCGGAAGGAACACTGGCTTTTTCGCATCGAATAAAATTGAATGTTATTCCGTTACCTCCCGAACATAAGGGTTTGGTTTGTGCTCATTTTGAAAACCTGGAAGAAGCCCTGCTGGGAAATCTAATAGCCCTGAAATATAAACCAACAGCTATTGAATTGATGGACAATCCGGTTATGCAGGCTGCCAAAAAAAATATTGAGCAAGCCAAAAACCGGTTTTTTGTAAAAGGAGATCCGGGTGCAATGCTGATGATAGAAATTTCTTTTGAGACAGAAAAGGAACTTAATGAAACAGCGTTGAACCTGGAAAAAGAAATGCGTAAAGCCAATCTTGGGTATCACTTTCCTTTGGTTACTGGCGCTGATAAAATAAAACGTGTCTGGGCTTTACGAACAGCCGGGTTGGGTTTGTTAGCCAATATCCCTGGAGATAGAAAAGGGGTTCCGGGAATTGAGGATACTGCCGTTCATCCCAAATATTTGCCCGATTATGTTGCTGATATTAAAAAGGTTTTGTCAAATCTTGGCCTCGAAAGTATTTTTTATGCACACATTGCAACAGGCGAGATTCATTTTCGGCCACTAATAAATTTCAAAGATCCAAAGGATGTTGAAATATTTGATTCATTGATGAATGAAACTGCAAAACTCGTTAAAAAATACCGGGGTTCAATGAGTGGTGAACATGGCGATGGCAGGGTGCGTGGAAAGTTTATTCCATTTATGTTGGGGGATAATTGTTATAAGCTAATAAAATCAGTAAAAGAGACCTGGGATCCGGATAATATTTTTAATCCCGGTAAAATTATTGATACACCTCCGATAACCGAAAATTTAAGAGTTATTCCGGGAAAAGCTGTTCCTGAACCGGATACAGTTTTCGATTTTTCAAATAACGGAGGATTTTTTAGAAGTATTGAAAAATGTAATGGAACAGGTGATTGTCGCAAAAGTGAAATTATCGGAGGAACACTTTGTCCGACATTTATGGCAACACGCGATGAAGACAAGTCTACCCGCGGAAGAGCTAATATTCTTAGAGAATTCCTATATTACAGCAACAAAGAAAAGTTATTCGACCATAAAGAAATCTACGATATTCTGAGTCTTTGTATTTCGTGCAAGGCATGCAAAAGCGAATGCCCCTCGAATGTAGATATGGCAAAATTAAAAGCAGAATTCCTGCAGAATTATTACGACATTCATGGAATTTCTTTACGTTCTAAACTTATTGCTTACTTACCAAGGTTAAATAAACTGGCAATGGTTTTCAGGCCAATTTCAAACGTTATAATGAATAGTTCTTTGGTAAAAAATGTAGTTGGGTTTTCAGTTAAAAGAAACATACCTGCACTTTCAAAAATAACATTACAGCGCTGGACAATCAATGGAATCCCTAAACCGGAATTTCAAAGTAAAGGGATAGTTTATCTTTTTAATGATGAATTTACCAATTACAATGAAAGTGATATCGGAATTAAAGCCATTTTACTTTTGACTAAGCTGGGTTATGAGGTTAAAATTCCACATACCCGGGAAAGTGGTCGTACTTTTCTCTCCAAGGGATTGGTAAAAACATCAAAAAAAATAGCCACAGAAAATGTGAATCTGCTTAAAGATATTATTTCGGAAGAATCACCCCTGGTGGGTATCGAACCTTCAGCCATATTGGCTTTTCGTGATGAATATCCTGAATTAGTAGACAAAGATTTACAGGGAACAGCTTCAAATCTGGCTGCTAACTCGTTTCTTTTTGAAGAGTTTATATCTTCAGAGATTAGATCGGAAGAGCGTCGTGTAGGGAAAGAGTGTAGATCTCGGT
>CAJXZG010000108.1 GCA_913063265.1 uncultured Prolixibacteraceae bacterium
CTGTCTATTAGTTTTAACCGGTTTTTGATAGGTGCCTTTACTTCGGAAATAGCCTTCTTAATATAGTCATCGGATGAATAAGTTCTATAATTAATCTGCCGAAACCTTATAAGCCATCAAAGCATCTCCATGTCGAACATACATCACACCATTGTCAACTACCAGACGTGCCCAGTGTTCTTTTGTTCCCAGCGGCACTGAAAACTTACTGACAATATCAAAACTATCAGGTGATGCATTAACCAGGGCAACTTCCCCATCGCGCTCAGCATAACAATAAAACATTCTATCGGCATAAATAATTGAGCCGCCTCCCAAATCTTTATTCTGAACCAATCTTTCACCGGTATTCCAGCTGATAACCTGCCAGTCTTTTTTCAAATAAGCCGAGCCGTACAAACAGGTATCAATTCGTACCAAACCTCCCATTAAATTGATAAACTTTTTATTACGCCAAACAACATCGGTACTTTTACCATCTTCTGTTAATTTTAATTGTACCAATCCCGATGTGCTGTCTCTTCCCGCACTTGAGACTACCAGTTTACTGTCAAAATAAAGGGGTGTATTCGCATGAATTTTATTACGTTGGGTTTGTTGTTCTCTCCAGTACAACTCGCCTGTATCAGCATCAATCCCTAAAATTGAACTTGCTGTCATTGCAATGATTAATCTTTGTCTGTTATGATTAACGAGGATTGGAGAGTTATAAGTTGCCGGTTCTTCAAATCCTTTTGAACTCCATATTTTTTCTCCCGAAAAACGGTTTAGGGCAACTACATTGTTTTCTTTGCTTCCGGGTACACAATACAAAACATCTCCATCAATTAATACCGATTCCGAATATCCAAATTGAATCACTGAATCCACACCTAAATCTTCCATAAAATCAACAGACCAAACCGGTTCACCATTTTCGGTATTCATACAATAAATCGCCCCCATCCCGCTTTCAATATAAATCAGGTCGTCGATAATAACCGGGGTAGATCGTGTTCCATGAAAATTCAAACTAAAATCTTTACCATAATCCTTTTCCCAAAGCAACTGCCCTTTTAAATTAAAAGTAAAAAGGGTTCCAATCGACGATACCGTATCTTTAATTCCGGTTACATAAACTTTATCGTGAGCAACTGCCACACTGCTATGTCCAAAACCTAAACCTTCAAACGACCAAAGTAATTCAGGCCCTTCTTCCGGCCACTGTTTTAAAAGATTTGTTTCGTTATAAATCCCATCGCGGTTTGGTCCTCGCCAATCGGATTTTTCAATTTTTGTTGCTTGGTTTTGACAACTTACTGAAATAAAAGCAAATAGAATAATAGAAAATAAAATGCGGAACATATCGATTTGGTTTTTAGATTGTGTGCGCTAAAATAGGAAAAATAAGTTTTACCTTCGCACAAAATTTTAAGACCATGAATGACCCTTTTGGAGAGGCTATATCAGATTATTACAATAATGGCAAAGCTCCTGCCTTAAAAGTCAAAAGTAACTATACCAGGGGTGAGCAAATAGCTACTTCTTATTTATTCAGAAAAGAAAAGGATATGCCTGTTTTGGAAAGAGTAGCTTTAAATAAATGCAAGGGAAAGGTTCTTGATGTGGGAGCTGCTGCGGGTTGCCATTCAATAATACTTCAGAAAAATGGATTTGACATTACGGCTTTGGAAAAATCAAAAAAGGCTGTTGAGGTGATGCAAAAAAGAGGAATTGGAAATGCTGTTTGTGATGACATTTATTCCTATTCCGGTAAAAAATATGATACAATTCTTTTATTAATGAACGGTGCCGGAATTGGAGAAACAATCAAAGGAATAGAAAAACTGCTGAATCATTTAAAAAACCTTCTTACAGAAAACGGACAAATATTAATGGATTCATCCGATATAAAATATTTGTTTCACGAAAAGGATGGTTCCTTTTGGGTTGATCTTGCAAACAAATCATATTACGGAGAAATGGATTATGAGGTGAGATACAAAAAATCGGTAAGCAATTTTAAATGGCTGTTTATCGATTTTGAAAAATTGCAACTAATTGCTGCAAAATGCGGTTTAAGATGTAAGCTTATTCAAAATGGAGAACATTACGATTATTTAGCAAGATTAAGTTTGAAATAACGTATCCATACTTACCGCTGATGTTCATAAGATATTAAACCAACCATGATAACATAAGATTTTATTTTGTAAATAAATGTTTGCGATGTAATCAGGTTTAACTTAACTTTATTTGCTTTAAACCATCAAATTATAAATCATGGAAATCTTAGGCTTCATTGGCACTTCAGAATTAATTCTCATTCTTCTTCTTGTTCCTGTTGTACTTATTATTCCACTTATCGCTTTGGTTGATATATTAAGAAATGAGTTTCCCGGAAACGATAAACTTATCTGGGTACTGGTAATTCTATTTCTTTGGATTATTGGTGCAATCCTGTATTTTTTTATCGGTAGAAAACAAAAAATTACAAATTCAGATTAAAGTTACATTTTCGACAAATCAGTTTGCAGAGAATAAATGGTCGTTGGCAGATTAGATTGTGCGGTTCACAGATATAATTTCGCTGATTACTGACAAAACCATAAATTGGCGTTAGATTAAATGCTGTTTAGAGCCGGAAAACTATTTTACTATGAAGTCCATAATTCTTATTTCATCAATCTTCTATTTTCTTGGGTTAAAAATAGGCCACAAAATTGATTTGTTTACTAATCATCAGAAGGTAGAAAAATTAACGGTTACAAAAGATATAGTAAAACCTGTTTCAAAACCGGTAAATTTTAGCGATGAAGTAACACTAAAAAAAGACACTATATCAAATTGCAGCAGTTCTTGCGTAATAAATAAAACTATAGTCGAAGAATCACATTTCTAATTCTACAAGGGAATTATCTTTATAAGTTAAGCAAGGGAAACCAGATTCAGACGGTTTCCCTTTTCTTTTTTTACTTATTTTTAAAATTGAACTTTTACCACTTAAAAAAGTTTAAATAAGTATATTAGACAAAAAATCTTTAGCTATGTCAAAATTTAACATGAATCGTAGAAAGTTTTTAACTGCGCTTGGAATGGGAACTGCGCATGTTATGTTTTCAAATCCCTTGTATGCGGCCTCTCCGGGCAGATTTGCGTCAAACAGTCCTGTTCAAAATGTAAAACTTGGAAAATCAGTTGTTGAGACTTCTCTACTTGGAATGGGAACCGGTGTTCATGCAGGAAACAGGAGTGCTTTTTTAACCCGACAGGAAAAGGATAAAAGTATTGCCATGATTCAACATGCCTATGAAAGGGGAATCAGAAATTTTGATACAGCGGATACTTATGGAACACATCAGATTGTTGCAGAAGCCTTGGCTAAAAAGAATAGGGAGGATTATACATTAACCTCAAAAATATGGGTTCGGGGAGGTGGAATTCCTGATAAAGACAGGCCGGATGCTGATGTTGTAGTTGAAAGATTTAGAAAAGAATTGAATACAGATTACATTGACCTGGTTCAAATTCATTGTATGGTTGATGAAAAATGGACCGAAACCCAAAAGAAACAAATGGATATTTTGGAAGACCTTAAAGCCAAAGGTATTGTTCGGGCACATGGAGTTTCTGTTCATTCTTTGGAAGCCATGGAGGATGCTGTTGGCAACCCATGGGTTGATGTTCTGCATGCCAGAATAAATCCTTACGGAATGGCAATGGACAGACCCGATCCAAAAGAAGTTATTGAAGTAATCCAGAGGCTGAATAATAGTGGAACAGGTATTATCGGCATGAAACTGGTGGGTAACGGAAAAATCAGGGATGACAGTAAAAAAATTGATGACTCTTTACGATTTGTTCTGGGATTAAAGTCTGTTGACATGGTAATTGTAGGATTTGAAAGTATAGAACAAATTGACAATTATCTGGATCGGATGGAAAATGCTTTAACAGAAATAAACAGGGGATAAATGACTCCTTCGGCCATTTTACAGATCAAAAGACTTTCATTTCCATGGATAACAAAAGATCCATTTCTGTTTTGTGTACATCATCTTGATTACTATCCTGAAGGAAATGAGAATTTAGGACCGGATGCATCGTTGTCGGGAAGAAGGATTGGCAATGATTTTGCGATAAAAGATGGCTGGCGAATGTATCATGGAGATACGGTTCCGGGATTTCCTGCACACCCTCATCGTGGTTTTGAAACCGTGACATTTGTATTACAGGGTTTGGTAGATCATGCGGATTCAAAAGGTGCTTCAGGAAGATATGGATTTGGTGATGTGCAATGGATGACTGCCGGCAGCGGTTTACAACATTCAGAAATGTTCCCGCTTCTGAAAAAGGATGATAAAAATACTTTTGAATTATTTCAGATCTGGCTAAACCTACCCGCTTCTAAAAAGTTTGTAACACCTTCGTATAAAATGCTTTGGGAAGATGAAATTCCGAAGATATTGGTAAAAGATAAAAATCAAAAAAACATAAAAATTGAATTGGCTGCGGGTAAATACGAAGGTTATACTGCACCTGCGCCAGTAAAGGATTCATGGGCTGCCAATCCGGCAAACGAAGTAAATATATGGCATATTCAACTTGAGAGCAATGCAGAATGGGAAATACCGGTGGCTTTAGGAGATGTGCACCGCTCGCTCTATTTTTTTGAAGGAGAATCCTTGCAGGCTGAAACAACATCAGTTATACCAAACCATGTTTTAGAGTTGGATGGAAAAAAAACAATCACCATCAAAAACGGGAATAAACCATCAAGACTGTTGTTTTTACAGGGCAAACCCATTGGAGAACCAGTTCAGCAATACGGTCCCTTTGTTATGAACAACATGGCAGAAATTGAGGAGGCGTTTGCTGATTTCAGAAAGACACAATTTGGTGGTTGGCCATGGCCACGACCAGATATGGTACATGGAAAAGAATCAATAAGATTTGCCAGGTTTGATAATGGCGAAGAAATTATTAAAAATTGAAATGCCGATATCTTCGCACTACTTAGTGCTATTTATTCTTCACGGTAGATAAATTCTACATCATCTAAAACAAGTGTACTTCCAATAGCTCCTGCAAAATTTGCTCCGTCAAAACTTGAAGAAGCCACAAAAGTAAAGTGGGTTGGAAGAACAAAACTTGCTGAATCAGCTCTTACATATTTACCATTTTCAGGTTTCATATAATCGGGATAAGAATTATCCAGTTCACCATAAATAAACTCCAAAGTAATTTCTTTAAGCGATTCTACACTATTACCATCTCTGAACCATGCTGTGGCTAACCTTCTTGTATCGTTGCTTGTTCTTATTTCAAGGTATCCATAAATATCGCATTGGTCTCCAAAAGACAAAGTATTGCCATCTCTGTCTTTATTTTCAGCTCCCGGAGAATACTGATATTTAAATTTAATTTTTTCCGGACGTCCAACGAATGGAGTACCAAAATCGATAGCGGCTTGTGGATCAGTCGGATCAATTTTATCTTTATCAAACTTTCCCACAAACACTGAACCTGCCGAAATTGGTGTTCCAAAGGCACCTGCAATTGGTCCATTATCAAGGGTTTCCATTTTTACTGCATAGTTACCAGATTCGATTTCCATCCTGGTAGTTGCTAACAAATTCAGAATTTGTGTTCCCGGATTTCCCGTTCCCCAAATTGTAGTTGTTGCGTCCTTTCCGGGTTCATAATAACCTTCATTGGTTTTATACCATAAACTAAAATCTCCATTTTGTAAAGGAGGAGTTGAAGATGCTACAAACGGAATAATCTGCCAAACAGTAATTTCTCCATTTTCTGCAGTAATTTTAATGCTTGCTTTATGTGTCAAATTAAGCTTATCTCCCACTTTTTTGTCAGATTTAGCAAAGGATGACAACTGCAATACTTTTATTTCCAGCATACTGCGATCGACTCCGCCCGGTAATTCAATCGAAACAGTTTTCTCTGAAATATTAATTACAGCCTGACTTGCCTGGTTAGAAACTTCGATGGCTTTTATATTTCCGTATTTTGAATATCCAAAATAATCCTCTTTGATACAGCCCGACAAAATTATAATCACCAGAATCCAATATATTAAGTTCTTTTTCATCTTCCAGTTATTTTATCGTTTTGAATTAAAGTAATATGCCAATCCCAGGTCGAGCGTAAGAATATCAATACTAAAATTCACATTCTGTCTAACATCCCGGGATTCTTCAATACCATTGGTTGTGGTATCGGTAATTCTAATGTTATAGCCCAGTAGATTTAATCCTACTTCAAACGCAAAATTTTCCATTGCAAAAAAGGTAATTCCCGGGCTTATACCAATACCAAAATTATACTGTGTAATATACTTTTTATTTATTTCATCCAGGTTTTTGGTGTCTCGGCTGTTCGTATTAGCTATGCCAAATCCGAGACCGATTGTGGTAAAAAAGCTTAATCGTTCATTTCTAGTAAGCGGAACCGATGAACGAATAAAAGGAGTAAAATTATATCCGCGAGTTATGGTATTGGACTGCAAAGTATCAGGATCTCGAAAAACCATTCCAGTAAACTTGTCTTGATAGTATTCCAAACCAAGGCCAACCATACCATAGTCACCTGTAAAATACCCACCTTTTAATGTTACGTTATAATTTAATTCATTTCCATCTATAATATTTTCAAAAAGGCCTTTGGTATTGCTTGCTTTTCTGTCGTCTAATGAAAATGCCAAGCCGGTGTACCAATTTCCCTTTTTGAAAGGTTTAAAATCATTTTCGTAATAACTTGATAATAATTCATATGGACTGTATTCCTGTTCCTCCTGACAATATAAATTAGTAATATTTAAACTGATAATAATTAATGAAAGTATTGCCTTTGTTATATTTTTCATTTTGCAATAATTAGAGTTGCCTCGATAAAAATAAAAACTGCTGGTATAAAAAACAATAGTAAAAATGGCATTGAAATTATGAATTGAAAATTGAATTATAAAGACAACCTTCCCCTGAAACCCCAAATAAAGTTGTTGGTCTCCTCAGATAACGCTGGATTCATTAAATAATTTAGAGTGGGAGTAACTGCAAATTTACTTGATAATTGTATCCGATAAAACACTTCAATGGATACCTGGTCATCCAAATCCGGAGCCCATGTAGAAACATTTACTTCTCCCCAACCTATGGCAGCTCCCATAACATTGCTCTTTTTTGACTGATACCACCCCCAACCTGCTGTTATTGATTTTTGAAGCAACGAGCCACCATCTTCAGCATAACCTCCACGGAGAAATCCCATGTGTTTATCCTGAAAAAACCATGTTCCTGAAAAGTTGATTCCCCACCCTTTTGGTGATGCCTGAAATTCGCTTCCATCTGAATGCCAGTAGACTAAATGAATATTATCAAAATAATGCCGTTCACGAGAACTTACCCATCCAACTTCCACACTCTTAAAATATTGACTTTGATTAAAGAAAGTCTCAAAGCTTTTAAAAGGTTTTGTTGGGTCTGAATTGGTATCGTTAATTCCTGCAATGGCATAAATATTATCGGTAATGTATCCGGCAACTGCAATTCCAAGATTTACATCGTTGGGGATAAACATGGTTTCCGATCCTGTTGAAAACTGAAAATTGGTAAAATGCATCCACGGACTGGCTAAAGCATAAACATCCACATAATCGGTGGCATCCAACAAACCTATTACCATTGAAAAACGGCCCTGAGCAAATCGCTGTCGCCAGTAAAAGTTGGTCATTCTGAATTCATCATTACTAAAAGGAGGTAAAAATAAACCTACATAACCGGTTTCAAATCCCAGACTTTTAGGAGGTATTGCACCATATTTATGCCTGTGTTCGATTTTAAAAATAAAGGCTCCAGAATTTCCGGATTTTCTTCCAACTAAATCCCAGGTACCATAAAAACGCACCATTCCGCTGCTTGCATTTTTTTCTCCCAAACTGTTAGCAGCATTAAAATAGGCTGCAGAATAGTCAAGCCCGAAACTTAGTCCTACATTTTCCTTTAAACTATCTTTGAAATTAAAATAAGGTTGAGCAAAACCCAATTCAAAAATCGATTGTTTTGTTTTGCTATCTTCCTCCAACATTCTTTCAACATTATCAGGTCCACCAAAGCCTGATTCACTATTTGGTTCCTCATTTTGAGCTAGTAAGGAAAAAGGTACTTGCAATATTATTATCAAAAGTAATGTTGTAAATCTTCTCATTGTTAATGATTTTGAATTGATTTACCAAGGAAGTTTAACAACCGGTGTTATTTGAAAAAATACACCCCAATCAGAACCTGCAACCTCCGGCCTGGTCAAAAAATACTGTCCCTGCAAGGTTAGTTTTAGCGGCATTTTACCCAAAATAACGGTTTTTGCAAATCCTAAATTTACCGGAACAGAAAAATCTGTATCCACAGCACTAACATAATTAGCAGTCATGGTTGGGCTTCCTCCTATTTGCCAGCCATTGCCCAAGCCAAACCAATAGAAAGCCTGCAAAGAACCAAAATTTACAGCATCTACTCCGTCATCTACACCTACACCATAATAGTGGTTCCACAGACCTCCCAGAACTCCCCATTTCCTTATAAAAGATATAAGCATAGATGGGCCAAGCTGAAATTGATCACTTCCAAGAGAAGGGTTTGATGCTGTAGGGAATAAAAGATTAGGACCGCCTCCTAGCACAATTCCGTTTTTGAAACTGTATCCGTACATCGCGATAAGACCAATATCACCGATTCCTCTCTCTTTAGCCCACTCCTGGTTTTCATCTAAACTTAATCCTGCTGAAAACGGTACAATAGGTCTGAATACCAGAATTCCTGTTTCCAGTGGTACTGGAATAGTTGGAAGCAGAGTGATAGAGCTGGTATTTTGATCAGCTATGCCGGAAGCAGAACCACCCCATTGCACATAATTTCCCTGAATGATAATACTGGCGAGTGAACCTACCGGATTTGAAAGTTCCCGGGCAATTTCGTCGGCAGACTTAATTGATTCTTCTTGTGAAAACAAAGATGTGGAAATAATTAAACTTAAAAGAAAAATGGTAATCTTGTTATTCATATTTCTAAATTATAAAAGCAAGATTTTGGAATTACAAAGTCTTTTTAAAACTCTCAACTTCAGAATCCATAACGCTTTGCCATTTTTCCAATTCCATATCAATCTCTTTTTCGTAATCTGTCCAGGCTTCTATGGCTCCTTGTGTAGGAGGCCCTTCCGATGAAATTAACATTTCACTAACGCCTTGAATTTTGGCAAGAAGCTTTGAACGTTCATTTGCAATCTGAACCAGCGTTGTACCAACAGCGGTCATACTACCTTCCAGAGCTTTAGCAGAAGCAGTTATAGTTTCCGCAAGCTTCTTTTGCTTTCCAGATTTTGCCTTTTCGTTCACCATTTTTACAATTTCCTGCGATTTTATAATCGTCTGACTTACTTCAGAGTACTTATCACGAATCTCAATCCACATGGCAAAACGAGCATCAGCATCTTCCTGTGTATAAGTCTCATTCGGATTCATAAATACATTAAAACTCTCAGTTTGAGTTTGTCCGTCAACCTCAAGTTGTACTTTGTAAGGTCCTGGTTTTCCAAATGGCCTTACATTCGGTTTTGGTTTTCCCGGAATTGCCATTGCATTAGGATAACGAGTGTCCCATACAAAACGGTTTAAACCTTTATTCTTTGATATAAAATCACCTGAAAAACTGATAACCTCGGATCCATCTTCTTCCTGAATCGTTAATTTGACATTGTCGGTTGCATTCTCAAGATTGTAATAAATAATTACACCGTTGGGTTTGGCATCACCGGCATCAATATATTTTCTTTTCATTTCGCCATTTACCATTCCCAATTCGTAGAAGGTATGCCCTGGCCTGTGATTTTGTACAAAATAGTTCTTTTGTCCTTCGAAAACACCTCCCCCATAAATTTGCCACCACATATATCCAAATCGGTGTGTATCGCGAGGTTTGAATAATTTTGTAGAATTATCAACCATCTCTCTCATTGGAGTTACATCGTCGAGTACATAGATTCCCCGACCATGGGTTCCCACAACCAGGTCTTCATCTTTTTGAATTATATGATATACCGGAGTTCTTGGAAAGCCATTATCTAAGCGACTCCAAGACTGACCGTCATTTGTGGTATAGAAAATTCCTGTTTCTGTTCCTGCCCACAGCAATCCAGGTGTTGCAGCATCTTCACAAATCGTGCGACTTATTTCATCCTGAGGGAAAGCATCGGAAATCTTTGTCCATGATTTACCGTAATCGCTTGTTTTATAGATATAGGGTTTACGGTCATCATCTCCTTTTAAACGAGTAATTGCCAAATATGCAGTTGCAGGATCATGATTTGATTCAACGATTTCTACAACCTTGCTATTTTCAAGTAATCCGCTGGGCGTAATATTTTCCCATGTTTTTCCTTCATCTTTTGTGATATGAACCAGACCGTCATCGGTACCAACCCATATGGTTCCATTATTGTGTTTGGATACGGCCATGCGAATGATAATACAAGCAATCTCAGCTCCGGATGTTTCAACCGCCAGTAAACCTCCGGGAACTTTCATTTTTTCTGGATCGTTGGTGGTTAAATCCCCACTGATTTGTTCCCAGTTCATTCCCTTATCTGTTGATTTCCAGAGATGATTACCTCCAAAATAAACAATGTCATCATCCCATGGTGAGGTAACAACCGCCGACATCCATCCAAATCGGTATTTAAATTCTGAAGCTGGTGTTCCAAAAGCCCAGTTAGAATAAACATGACGTTCAGCATAGGAAGGTGCTGCCAGATTAGTAACTGTAAATCCACCAAAACCTCCCATTGAAACCGCATTAAACTGATAGATTATATTTGGATCGGAAGGATGTGGAACCGCAAAACCGGCTTCACTTGAACCAAAAACCGTAGTTTCTGCCAATGGAATTCCACCCCAGAATGATGCAGAAGGAACCTTAAAACCAACTAAGTCTTGTATATTAGTATACACGTTGTAAGGCCATTGATTATCTACATGAACACGATAGGTTTGAGTAGTTCTTTGCGTGTATGTTCCGCTCCAGGTTTTACCTGCTGTCATACTAACCATTGTACCACCATCGTGTGTGGCAATCATTCTTCTTGGGTTCACCGGATCGATTAACATATCATGAAAATCATCTTTCGTACCGGATCTTTGTTTCCATGTTTTACCACCATCAAGACTCTGCCACAGTTTATTGGTAAGTACCCATAGCTCATCAGCATCGTGTGGACTTGCGTACAAATGATTAAAGTAGAATGGACGCACCGTAAGGTTTGGATTATCTGAAACCAGCTCCCAGTTTTCGCCACCATCCTCGCTGCGATAAATACCATCCATGGTTTCTGTATCCGTTAATGAATAAATAATATTGGAGTTTGCCTTTGAAATGGCCAGTCCCATACGGCCCAAAATTTCTTGTGGGAAACCATTGTTTGCCGATACATCAGTCCAGGTTTCACCTCCATTGGTAGTTTTATAAAGTCTTGAATCTTCTCCTCCACTTTCAACTGTCCAGTCTTTACGAATAAACTGAAAGGTGGCGGCATATAAAGTTTCCGGATTATTCGGATCCATAACCACATCAATTACACCGGCTTTTTCACTTTTATACAAAACTTTCTCCCACGATTTTCCTCCATCTATAGTTTTATACAAACCACGTTCCTCATTATAACCAAACGCAGAACCCAAAACACCTACATAAACAATATCTGGATTTTCAGGGTGAATTCTAACCCGGGAAATGTGATACGATTTTGGCAAACCGATATGAGTCCATGTTTCACCACCATCGGTTGATTTATACATACCATCCCCATACGATACATCGTGCCGCAATTGTGGTTCGCCTGTACCCACATAAATAATATCGGGGTTACTTGGAGCAATCGCCATTGCCCCTATGGTACCAACGTTTAGATAACCATCGGTAATATTTTCCCAATACTGACCAGCATCTTCAGTTTTCCATATTCCACCGGCAGCCGATCCAAAGTAAAAAGTTTGATCATCTCTGGGATCAAGCTCTACACAGGTTCCACGCCCCCCCATAACAGGGCCGATAAATCGCCATTCCATGGCATCGAATTTCTCAGGACGTTCCTGAGCAAAGGAGGCTGATACAAAAACAGCCAAAACGGCAAAAATAAATACAGATTTTTTCATGATTCTTCTATTATTTAACTAAGTACTTGTTAACCAATTTTTACGACTGATTCTAAACAAAAACGACAATCAATTAGAAAATTGATAATTCCGCTTAAAGCAGCCTGATCCATTACCTCACCCGTAATGGTTGACAACTCTTTGTTTTTTAAGTTTGTATAAATCACTTTCATTCCGGTAAAATTCTTTACATAAACTTTATCTACCTTTCCCTGCACCGTAATTTGATAGGTTGCAGGGCCTATATAAACTTTTGAAACCTTAGTATGACTCATCTTATTTAGAGTAATTCCAAACAAAAATACTACATTAATAAGGTGTATTTCAAGAAGCAAGGGGTGTAAAAAAGGTGTAGATAGGGTGTAATTTATTTCATGAAGTAAATCCTGATTATGAGAAGGGGGAATAATTTTTTATTATCTGAACTGATTCTTTGAGCATTTTCCTTGCAAATTAAAGGCCTGTTTCCCAAAATTTATATGGAATATATATTAAAAAATTAGATTGCAGTATATAAACGATAGCAAGGACTTAGACGACTACAAACTACTTAATTAATTCCATCTCTTTGGTTTTAATCAGGGCTTCCTTCCTGCTAACAACATTCAATTTTTTAAAGATATTGGCAACGTGGCGTTTAACCGTTGCTTCGGAAATGAATAATTTGTTTCCGACTTCTTTATTTGACAACTGATTTCCCAATAACTGAAGAACCTGGATTTCGCGTGAGGTTAATAACTCTTCTTTTGTTTGATGCTCTGCAACGGTCATTTGGTAGAGCAGGTCATCAATATATTTCATATGTCGTTTCTTTTGCCGGCATTCTTTCAACATTTCAGACATCTGACTTCCAAGATCAGTAAAAGTACGAACAAATCCCCTGGGTTCGGAGAGTGCAAAAACTCTTTCTAAAGTATCACAGGCAGCAATACGCTTTCCTTGTTTATAACTTACAAAAGAATATAATGCCAACACCCTTATCAGAAAATTGCTGTTATTATATTTTTCAAGAAAAGGGATTATCTTCTCCATTATCTGGCTGGCATATTCCCAGGATTCAGGATTGTCATCTTCCGCAAGAATTCTTATCTGTGCCAGTTGGGGTGAAGAAAAATTCGACATGGGGAGGAGATCAAGATCACTTATTTCTTTCGCCCACATTAAACCGCTTTTTTTCTGCCGCGATAAAAAGTTAAATTCAGCAATAAAAGCCCTGGCAAAATGTATATAAACCGGACCGCCACGTTCCATTGCACTTTTCTCAAGTTCTTCAAAGTATGCTTCGGCTTCATCAATATTTCCGAGTTCTACCAATATATAAGCCAGACCTAAAATGCCAAAAAAACTATGGACCTGAAGGGTGAAATGTCGCAACTCATATAATTTTTTAAAGGCATTAAGAGCTTCGTGGTCTTCATTCATAAAATACACTGCCATACCGTAAAAGTACCAGCCATTTGCCTGAGCCTCCTTATGATTTTCTTTCTCACCAAATGTTACCAGTTGCATTGACGTTCTTTTAAGGCTAACCAGATTCCCTTCGAGCCATTCTATATAGCAAAGGATAAGCAACAGGTTGGATGTAAGACTGGCATTTTTGCTACTATATAATGTTTCATAGATTTTCTTTTTTCCTTCAGAAGACATATGTTGTGTTTGCATGGAAGCACCGTAAAAAATCCAGGCTACTCCCATTGGATATGTGTTTGCTGAGGCCAGTTTTTCAATGGCATTTCTACTGTGCCACAGGCATTTTTCCATATCAATATTGAAAAAATAACGAGCCCATGCTCTCATGGTTTCAATTTCACCTATAAAGTTGTCTCTTTCTTCATTTTCAAAACTTTCTGATAAAATCAATTCTTCTGTGGGATCTATATTAGCAATCATTTCAGGAATATTTCCCTTGTAAATGTGGAGCCATCCTCTTGTTAGAGAGAGCATTGAATATTTATCTGCAAGATTGTCAGGGAAAAGAGAAAAAATCTGTTCTAATTCCATCCATAAAGAACGGGAAAGTAATTCAGTTCGAATTTGACTGAACGCAGCCACAGCTTTTTCATATTTACCTGCATTTATGCTGTATTCAATAGCTTGCCCGATTAACTGGTTTTCCAATAGCCAACTGGCAGCTGAATCCAATATTTTTATTCTAGTTTCATTTGATAATTCCTGCCGCGCAATCCTTGCAAGCATATCTTTAAATAAATGGTGAAACCGGTACCAATTATGTCTTTCATCGAGAGAAATAATAAACATATTTGAATACGAAAGCATCTCGATAAATTCAGTAAAAGAATTCAGGTTTGACAATTTTTGCTTTCTTTCTTCACATATCGTGTAAAAAAGCTCTTCATTAAATTCATCCAACAAGGACAATTTCAACAGATAATTACGATTGACAGGTGATTGCCGGTTTAGAATATCTTTGACTAGTTGATCAAAAATATGAAAATTCTCCATTTCGCGCTTCATGTAACGCTGCGATAATTCCTCCATCTTATCAACAGAAAGTATAAAAAGTCGAAGGCCGGTTATCCACCCCTCGGATACCTTTTCGATCGAATTTAAAACATCTTCTTCTGGTATATTATTAGTAAACTTTTTAAGGAAAGTGATAATTTCACTCCTGGTAAAACTTAAATCTTTAGCTCGTATATCGACAAGGCGGTTTTTCAGTCTCCAGTCAAATAATGGCAGATTTGGATCGCGCCGTGTGCTGATTATTAATCGAAAGTAAGGTTGCTGATATTCAAACAGTCTAGAAATAAAATGATTAACTTCTGCATTTCTGACCAAATGGTAGTCATCTAAAACAAGTATAAAAGGTTGATCCAATTCAGCCAGAGCGTTTAAAAAATGGTCAATTAATATTTTAGCCGAAAGTTTCTCAGGTGCTGTTACCAATTCGATTATTTCATCATTAAAATTGATAATCTTCTCCTTAATCGCATATGTGAAGTAAAGTATGAATTGTTGGAGATTGTTTTCCTGCTCGCTTAATGAGAGCCAGGCGTAATTAACTGTTTGCTTTTTCAACCAACTGGTAAGAATGGTGCTTTTGCCGTAGCCTGTGGGAGCAGAAATCAAAACTACCTCATTATGAAATATGTCGTCTAACTTATTCGAAAGTCTTTCACGAAATACAAAATCGACAGGTAGTTTGGGAACATGAAATTTTGTTTTTAAAATTTGATTGAAAAATGGCATTTCTCGCTACGTTGCTTGATATTTCAAAGTAAAACAAGGTAAAGAAAATTATTGTTTAAATCAATTTGTAAAAATTATTGTTTAATCATCTTAATTAACTACTTCACCGTACAATTAGAACTTTTCATTGGTCTTTTTAAATAAATTCTTTGATTTCACACTAGTTTAATTGTGTTTTCAATTTTTTTATAGAATTTTGGACTTCGATTTAGAAAAAACAAAACATGAAACTTTTGCTCAGCAAAAACCGATACTTTCTGATTCCCTACTTTCTATTTTTATTGATATGTGGATTTTTGATTTTATCGTACTCTAAAACTGAGTTGCACATTTTATCAAATCAGGCTAACAGTCCTTTTTTTGATAACTTTTTTAAATACATTACACATTTGGGGGACGGAACATTTATAGCCGTTTTGACCCTTGTTTTATTGTTTGTACAATACAGATATGCAATTGCATTTTTAGCAGGAAGCCTTTTAACTTCTTTGGTTGTTAACCTATTTAAAAAGGTAATTCTGAATGATATTTATCGTCCGTCAAAATATTTCGAATTATACGAAAGTTATCAGTTACATTTTGTTGATGGAGTAAAACTACATGCTTTGCAAAGTTTTCCATCTGGTCATACTGCTACAGCTTTTAACCTGTTTTTTGCATTGGCTCTGATTGTAAAAAATAATTATTT
>CAJXZG010000109.1 GCA_913063265.1 uncultured Prolixibacteraceae bacterium
CCCCTCGAGCATCAATAGCCACTACCACAAACTGGCTCCCAAAATTTAAAGCCAACTCATCAATAAGTTTTGGATTTCTTACCGCTGACGAATTAATTGAAATTTTATCTGCTCCTGCTGCCAATAATTTTTCAGCATCCGACAATTCGCTTATGCCACCTCCAACTGTAAATGGAATATTGATGTGTGCTGCAATACGTTTTACCAGTTCCACAAAGGTTTTTCTTCCTTCATGTGTTGCCGTAATATCAAGAAAACAAAGTTCATCAGCACCGTCAGCTGCATATTTGGCGCCCAGTTCTACCGGATCACCCACTTCTTTTATATCGACGAAGTTTATTCCTTTGACGGTTTGTCCGTCACGGATATCCAGACATGGTATAATTCGTTTTGCAAGCATACAATTTAGTTCAAAGTATAAAGTTAAAAGCTCAAAGGTTTGCCAACTGCTAATTGCCTATTGCCTACTTTCATTTTACATTTTGGTATACAACAATATAACGTTGATTGATTTTAAGCTATGAACTCTTCAATTTGCTTCAAAGTTATTCTATTTTCATAAATGGCTTTTCCTGTTATTACTCCGGGAACTCCCGTTTCATCTAATTTTAATATGTCGTCCATGGTTGCAATTCCACCGCTTGCTATTATTTCAACATCCGGCAAATTCTTTATAATTTCTGAATATAATTCAAACGAAGGTCCAGACAACATTCCATCCCTACTTATATCTGTTGATATTACTTTAGAAATCCCTTTACTTTGATATTCAGCAATAAATTCTATCACAGGCAATTCGGTGGTTTCCAACCAGCCACCAACCGCAATTTTACCATCTTTAGCATCAGCGCCCAGAATAATTTTATCCTGTCCATAAACATCAAGCCATTTTAAAAAAGTATCTTTTTCGCGAACTGCAATACTACCACCGGTTATCATTTGAGCACCAGACTCAAACGCAATTCTTAAATCCTCATCAGATTTTAATCCTCCTCCAAAATCGATTATTAGATTGGTTTTGGTGGCTATTGTTTCCAGCACTTTATGGTTTACGATATACTTCGCTTTGGCTCCATCCAAATCCACCAGGTGCAAACGTTTTATTCCAGCGCCTTCGAACATTTTTGCGACTTCCAGAGGATTTTCATTATAAATCGTTTTTTGCTTATAATCGCCCTGAGACAATCTCACACATTTACCTTCGATTAAATCGATGGCCGGAATTATTTCTATTCTTTTATTCATTAATCAATTTTGATCCGAAAGTAGTTTTTTATATTTGATTATCCGACTGTACTTCTTTTTGAATTATCCTTCTAAAATCATTTTTAAAACTGCCTGTGCGGTGACTTCTCTGTTGGCAGCCTGGTCGATTACAATAGAATTTGGACTGTCGATTACACCGTCGGAAACAACAACATTTCTACGAACCGGTAAACAATGCATAAACTTTGCGTTGTTGGTCAATGCCATTTTTTCTTCAGTAACCGTCCAGCTTATGTCTTTTGACAATACTTTCCCATATTCGGAATAAGAGGACCAGTTTTTTGCATAGATAAAATCTGCCCCCTCAAAGGCTTTCTTTTGGTCATACTCAACCTTAACATCACCCATAAATTCCGGTGCAAGTTCATAACCTTCAGGATGGGTAACTACAAGATCGTAATCTGTTTCACGCATCCATTCAACAAATGAATTTGCCACTGCCTGAGGTAAAGCACGAGGATGTGGTGCCCAGCTAAGAACTACTTTTGGTTTTTCTACCTTTTTGTATTCTTCAATAGTTACCAAATCGGCATAACTTTGCAAAGGATGACGGGTTGCTCCTTCCATACTCACTACCGGAACTCCTGCATAATTCACAAACTGGTTGATGATTTTTTCTGAATAGTCATCTTCCCTGCTTTCAAAACGGGCAAAAGCACGAACGCCAATCACATCGCAGTATCGGCCTATAACCGGAATCGCTTCTAACAAATGCTCCGGTTTATCGCCATCCATTACCACACCCATTTCCGATTCAAGTTGCCAGCTATCCCCATTTACATTCATTACCATGGTATTCATTCCCAAATTCATTGTTGCTTTTTGCGTGCTCAAACGAGTACGCAAACTGGAATTAAAAAACACCATAACCATGGTTTTATTTTTACCCAAATGCTGAAAACCAAATGGATTTTTCTTTACTTCGAATGCGGTTTCCAAAGCCTTTTCTATGCTCGGAATATCTTTTACTGATGTATAGTTTTTCATTTTAAGAAGTTAGAAGCTGGAAGCACGAAGCACGAAGTTTCGGTTCCCTCTTTGTTTTTACTTTTGCCTTTTAAATTTTTACTTTGGTCTTACCTGCCCTTCACCTTCTATTATCCATTTGTAGCTTGTCAATTCTTCCAGTGCCATTGGTCCGCGGGCATGCAATTTTTGAGTACTGATTCCAATCTCGGCACCTAGACCAAATTGGGCACCATCTGTAAATGCAGTTGAAACGTTGGTATAGACCGATGCTGCATCTACCATTTTTTTGAATTTTTCAATAGTATTACCATCTTCTGAAACGATGGCTTCACTGTGTTTTGAACTGTAATTATTGATTTGCTCAATTGCCTCATCAAAATCTGAAACTGTTTTTATCGCCATTTTCATCGAAAGAAACTCTGTGCCAAAAGATTCCTCTGTTGCAGGAAACAAAATATCAGCCGGATAAACCTCCTTAATTGCTTCAAAGGATTTTTCATCAGCATAAATAACCACCTTTTCCTCTGCAAGTTTTTTTGCAAACTCCGACAAATCATTTAATCTGCTTTCGTGAATAATTAAACAATCCAATGCATTACAAACCGATGGACGTCGTGTTTTTGCATTGAAAATAATCTCACGTCCTTTTTCAGCATCTCCAAATTTATCAAAATAGGTATGACAAATACCGGCACCGGTTTCAATAACCGGGATAGTTGCATTCTCCCGAACAAAATTGATTAATCCCTGACTTCCTCTTGGAATAATTAGATCGATATATCCGTGGGCATGCATCATTTCGCCAGTTTCTTCTCGATCACCGGAAAGCAGACAGACGGTATTTTTATCGACATTAAATTTTTCAAGTACATTTTGAATAACTGAAACAATCGCAATATTCGAATACATTGCATCACTGCCTCCTTTAAGAACGCAGGCATTACCGGATTTTAAGCAAAGTGCAAAAACATCAAAAGTCACATTAGGCCGGGCTTCATAAATAATGCCTATAACTCCAAATGGCACAGTAACCTTACTGATTTTCATGCCATTCGGACGAATAGTTTCGTTCAAAATTTTTCCAACTGGGCTATTTAATCCTGCCACATTTTCTATATCAGAAGCAATGCCTTCAATCCTGTCTCTTGTTAACTTCAATCGGTCGAATTTGGGATCTTCAGGATCCATTCTGTTCAAATCTTTCTTGTTCTCAACGAGGATGAAATCGGTATTTTCGCGCGCCTGCTTTGCAAGTTCTTTTAGCACCAAAACAACTGTGTCGTTATCCACAAGGTTTAAAATCCTTGAAGCGGCTAATACTTTTTTAAGTTCTTGTTCTATCTTCATTTTTCACTTAATTCAACCAGTTTTAAAAGAGTCTTCCAATTTCTTGTTGTTGCCTGTATTTCCAATTGTTTTTCAAAAAAATTATTGTTCAGTTTTGTCTTGTGGTATTTTCCCTCACAATAAATAAATATCTCCTTCCCTTTAATAGCAAACCGATCGGGTTCGTATTGAAAAGATTCTACCTTTTCACTGTTTTCCTGCGTTGGTTTATCTTTCAAAAAAGTAATGTGTAATTTGTTTATGTCTGCTGTGCCGAAAGGATTTTTTTTAATACGGTCTTTCAACTCATTTACTGACCTTACGATTACCGGTACTTCAAAATCAAATTTTTGATGAATCGCTTTTTCAATAGAAAAGGCTATTTTTAAATCTGAAATATTATTTTCTGCATCAAACAACACATTTCCGCTTTGGATATAAGTAACGGGATTTTTATAACCGAGATTTGTAAAAAGCAATTTCAAATCCTCCATCCGAATGATTCGTTTTCCGCCAACATTTATACCTCTTAATATTGCAATTTTCCCTGTCATTTTACCTTTTGATTTCTAAATACAAATAATCGTAGTGTACAACAGGTTTTTGCTTTTCTGATCTTTTTTCGTTTTCTATTTTATCAGAACCATAGCTGGCTTTTCCAATACCTATAATTTCATTTTTTTCAGAAACAATCTTTATAAGATCTCCTTTTTTGAATTCAGTTTTAACATTACAAATTCCTACAGGTAAAAGACTGACTGCTTTTGCTGAAGTCAGAGCATTTTTAGCTCCGCTGTTAATAACTACTTCACCTTTTGTAAATCCGTCAGAATATCCAATCCACTTTTTAACTCCGCTGTTTTGCTTTGTATTGGGGACAAAAAATGTGTGTTTTAAATCTTTTTCTGTATCCAGCATTTCTACTAATACATTTTCTTTGGTACCATTTGCCACATGAACGCCAATTCCGTCTCCGGCAACTTTTCTGGCAATTTTGAATTTGGTAAGCATTCCCCCTCTTCCAAAGTCTGACTGGCCTCCTGAAATGGCATTTTCCGGTTCTTTATCTTTTACCGTTATTTCAGAGATCAGTTGAGCATCTTTATTGTTTGGATGTGAATTATAAACACCATCCACATTGCTTAATAAAATCAATGCTTCTGAATTTACCATGGAAGCAATTAATCCGGAAAGTTCATCGTTATCGGTAAACATCAGTTCGGTTACAGAAATGGTATCGTTTTCGTTCACTATTGGAATAACATCATTTTCCAGCAAAGTGGTAAAACAGTTTTTCATGTTGAGGTAATGCCCTCTGCTTGAAAAATTTTCTTTTGTTGTAAGCACCTGCGCGCAAACTAAACCATGTTCGCTAAAAAAATCGGAATAACGGGAAATCAACTTAACCTGTCCTAAAGCCGCCCAAAGCTGACGTTGAGAAACCGCATCTGCCTTTTTTGCAGTATCCAGCACTGCCCTTCCTGCAGCCACAGCTCCTGATGAAACCAAAACCACTTCTACCCCATTCTTTCGCAAAAATGCAATTTGGTCAACCAGGTGAGCAATACGGGAAACATTTAAAGTTCCGTCCGCTTTTGCCAGAACGTTGCTGCCAATTTTTACCGTTATTTTTTTGTATTTGAACTGCATATTTTTTGGATTGATTTAGATTGAGGGGATTGAGAGTAGATTGATTATTGAGGCAATTCAATCTACTTTCAATCTTTATTCAATCCTTTCAATCTTTTATTTCTCAGGTTTAATTTTTTTATAAGACGATAATACTCCCTGAATAAGAGATGAACTAAAACCTTTGTGTTCCATTTCGTTCAATCCTGTTATTGTTACTCCCATTGGTGTTGTAACTTTATCAATTTCACGTTCGGGATGATTTCCGCTTTGCAGAATCAATTCTGTTGCACCTTTAACGGTTTGAGCAGTTATAAACTGTGCCATTTCTGCCCCAAATCCGATTTCAATTCCTCCCTGCATGGCCGCCCTGATATAACGCAGAGCATAGGCTATGCCGCAAGAAGAAAGAACTGTAGCAGCAGCCATCAATTCTTCGCCAATTTCAACTGTTTTCCCCAATTTGTTGAATAAATCAATAACATAATCTTTGTGAATATCTGTATTCCCATTTGCAGAAATACAAGTCAAAGATTCCTGTAAAGCAATTGCGGTATTTGGCATTACCCTGAATATCGGAATATCATTTCCGGCCATTTCACCTAAATCATCAATTCCAACACCGGCTACGATAGAAATGAAAATTTTATCGGGACTTAATAATGGTTTTATCTCATTGATTACACCTTCAATATGATATGGTTTTACAGCAACTATTACTACTTCCGCTTTTTTTATTGCCTCAAGATTATCCTTAAACGTATTTACACCTAACTTTTTCATTTTCTCAAGTGTACTTTGCTTTCTGTCGGCTACAAAGATGTCGGATGCCTTCACAAAACCAGATTTTACTAACCCGATAGCAATGGCCCCACCCATATTACCTACTCCGATAATTCCAATTTTCTTATTTTCCATAACAATTTTTTTCTGTTTTAGTCCTGTGCAAATTGTGTTGAAATATCATTATAAACCTCTTCAAAAGCATTCAGAAACTGATCGGCTTCTTCTATTGTTAAACTTAATGGCGGCAATAAACGTAAAATATTTTGTCCTGACACTCCAGTAAAAATACCATAATCGAACAGCAATTTTTGTCGTAACTCTTTAATGGGAAATTTAAATTCAAGCCCAATCATCAAACCTTTACCTCTGATTTCATATTCGTTGCTAATCTCAGCCAGCTTATTCATAAGGTAATTTCCAACTTTTTCAGCATTTTCAATCAGATTTTCGTTTTCAATAACTTCCAATACTGCAATTCCTGCCGAACAAGCCAAATGATTACCACCAAAGGTTGTTCCAAGCATACCGTACCAGGGCTCTATTTCAGTCATAATTAAAACACCTCCTATCGGGAATCCGTTTCCCATTCCTTTGGCCATTGTTATAATATCAGGTTGAACATCTGAATATTGAAAAGCAAAAAACTTTCCGCTTCTGCCATAGCCTGATTGTATCTCATCCAGAATTAGCAAGGCTTCATATTTTTTGGTCAGCTTTTTTAACTCAACCAAAAATTCTTTATTGGGAACATGAATTCCTCCTATTCCCTGAATCCCCTCAATAATAACAGCTGCAACATTCTTATTTTTTAGTTCTTCTTCTGTTTCTTTTAAATCATTAAAGGGAAGAATTACTGCATTTTTAGTTTCGTTAACAGGCGCAATTATTTTTGGATTGTCAGTAATGGCAACGGCTGCAGAAGTTCGCCCGTGAAATCCTTTTTTATAACTGACTATTTTCTTTTTCCCGGTAACAAATGAGGCCAGTTTTATAGCATTTTCATTTGCCTCGGCCCCTGAATTACATAAAAAAAGCTGATAGTCATTACAACCTGAAATTTTAGCTAATTTATCTGCCAGCTCTTTTTGCAGTGGATTTTGAACAGAATTTGAGTAAAATCCAATATTCTCCAGTTGATTTGTAATTTTTCTTACATAATGAGGGTGACTATGCCCAATGGAGATAACCGCATGCCCTCCGTATAAATCAAGATATTTTGTTCCTTCAGAGTCCCAAACCGTACAAGCCTCTGCTTTTACAGGAGTAATATCGAATAACGGGTATACATCGAATAGTTTCATAATTTAAAGTTGGAAGTCAGAAGCTTGAGGCACGAAGAGTATTTTCTCAATAAATCCGAATTCCATTTATTACTTTTTAGTTTTGCCTATTGTGTTTTTTGCCTATTGCCTATTCTATCTAAAAAGCGACTGGTTTTAAATTTAATCCTGTTTTCTCTTCAAGACCAAACATTAGGTTCATATTTTGAACTGCCTGCCCTGAAGCTCCTTTAATTAGATTATCTGTTAAACTAATAATTACAAGTTTATTCCCATGTTTTTCCAGATACAATATCGCTTTATTTGTGTTCACCACCTGTTTTAGCGCAGGATTCTTATCGACAACAAAAACAAATGGATGATCACTGTAATAAGTTTCGTATAACTTTCTAGCATCTTCAACACTGCCATCATAATTGGTATAAGCTGAAACAAAAATTCCCCGGGTATGATTTCCGCGAATCGGGATAAAATTAAATTCGTGGCCAAAGTCTGGTTGTAATTGTTTCAGGCTTTGAATAATTTCTCCTTCATGCTGATGTTGAAATACCTTATATGCTGATAAATTATTATTACGCCAGCTAAAATGCGAAGTTGAAGAAGGATTCTGCCCGGCTCCGGTTGAACCGGTGATGGCCTGAATATGAATTTCATCTTTTAGTAAACCGGTCGCAGCCAAAGGCAAAAATGCCAATTGAATTCCAGTGGCAAAACACCCCGGATTCGCTATTCTTTCCGAAGATTCAATTTCTTCCTTGTTTAATTCAGGTAATCCGTAAACAAAATCATTTCCTTCTCTTTTTATTCTATAGTCGTGACTTAAATCTATAATTTTAAGGAACTTTGGGAAGCTGTTATTCTTGATAAATTCCTTTGATTTACCATGCCCCATACAAAGAAAAATCACATCTACTTCATCGAATGGCATTTTTTCGGTAAACACCAAATCAGTTTCACCAAGTAAATCTGCATGCACATCGGAAATTAAATTCCCGGCATTACTTGTGCTTTGAACAAATTCAATTTCTGCCAATGAATGATTTAATAAGATGCGTATCAGTTCTCCTGCCGTATAACCAGCTCCTCCTATGATTCCGATTTTGATCATTTACATTAACGATTTTTGATTAACGATTTTTGATTGCAGAATTAAGCATCAATTAATCGTTCTTATTTGGTTTTATTATTCTTTTTAGCTGTCTCTATACTTTTTACGAAAATTGAGATCAGTTCATTATTTTCATTATAGCATTTTTCCAATAACTCTAATTCATTTGAAAGTTTGCCGTACTTAATAATTTTAATGTTGATAAAAGTCTCTCGAAGTTCTTTAAGACAAACTCCCATTTTATGAATAAAATCTCTTGGAGATTCTGCACTTTGTGCTTCTCCATAATTTAAAGCCGAAGAAGTTGACGATCGGACAATTTGCTTAATAAGATGCATTCCAGGAAATGAATTCTGCATTGTTTTAGTTAAATCAATAATATTAACAGAAAACCAAATCAATCTTTCTTCCAAATCAAATTTATTCATGACAATAATGATTATATTTTATTTCTATAACTGCGTTATTCTTTAATCGTTAATCGAAATTCAATATTCTTCATCTTAAAGCTTAAATCTTCTTATTTACCGCATTATACACTTTGAGTGAATTCGACAGAATTTTTGTAAATCCTTTAACATCATCGGCTGTCCATGCCTTTACAGTTTCGCCATATTCTCCAAAGCTGGAATTCATTAAATCATGTTCAGATTCAATTCCTGTTAATTCAAAATTATAAGGCTTTAGTTTTACAATCACTTTACCTGTTACATTCTCCTGGGTTGATTCCAAAAAATCTTCAATGTTTCGCATTACCGGTTCCTGGTACATGGCTTCGTGTAAAAACATTCCATACCAATTGGACAGTTGTTCTTTCCAGTAGCTTTGCCATTTTGTTAAAGTATGCTTTTCAAGCAGGTGGTGTGCTTTAATAATAATGAGAGGTGCAGCGGCTTCAAATCCAACTCTTCCTTTAATTCCAATGATTGTATCTCCAACATGGGTATCTCTTCCAATAGCATATTTCGAGGCTATATCCTCCAGAGTCCTGATCGCCTCAGGCCCGTTCACAAAAAAGTCTCCATCAATTGCAATTAGTTCACCTTTCTCAAAACCAAGTTCAATGATTTTTTCTTCTTTGGCAACCATCTGACTTGGATAAGCTTCTTCCGGCAGGTTTGTATCAGATTTTAAAGTCTCTTTACCTCCAACACTTGTTCCCCATAAACCCTGATTAATGGAATACTCCATTTTTGTAAAATCGGCTTCATACCCATACTTTTTTAAATAATCTATCTCCTCCTGACGGCTTAACAACATATCACGCGTTGGTGTAATAATTTCTATTTCAGGCGCCAATACCTGGAAAGTGAGGTCGAAACGAATTTGGTCATTGCCCGCTCCTGTACTTCCATGTGCAATGTATTTTGCACCAATCTTTTTTGCATATTCAATGGTTGCAATGGCCTGAAAAGCACGTTCGGAGCTAACCGATATCGGATATGTATTATTTCGCAACACATTCCCATATACCATATAGCGAATACATTTTTCATAGTATTCATTTGTCACATCAAGGGTAACGTGTTCTATTGCACCTAAGTCATAAGCTCTTTTTTCAATGTTTTTTAACTCCTCATCGGAAAACCCGCCGGTATTTGCAATGGCAGTATAAACATCATATCCTTTTTCTTCTTTCAAATATTTTGCACAAAACGAAGTATCCAATCCTCCGCTAAATGCCAAAACCAATTTCTTACTCATAAATATCTAATTTAAAAAAGTGGCTACGCCCGAAATATTCATAAAACTATTACTTTTTGCTGCCTAATAAACAATTCAATTAAATCGTTAGTAGGGCGTAGTACCACTCTTTTATTTCTTTTGTAAAACTTAATTTATTCCTGTTTTTTTTACCTCTTAAAATTTTTAGCTTTTTGATGCTTTCAAGAAGGCTTCTTTTTCTAATTCCATTACCGTTTTTATAATTTGGCTGCTCCCAGACAGGATCGTATAACATACCGGTACACAGGCATTTTGTTCTTTCGGTCCTTTGCAAAATATCGTAGTTGATACAACCTTTACAACCATTCCAAAATTGATCATCAACAGTAAGTTCAGAAAATGTAACCGGCCGGTAGCCCAATTCATGGTTTATCTTCATAACTGCTAACCCGGTAGTTAAACCAAATATTTTTGATTTCGGATATCGTTTTCTTGACAGTTCAAATGCTTTCCTTTTTATCTCTTTGGCCAATCCCATTCCCCTGTATTCTTCAACCACTATTAATCCTGAGTTGGCTACAAATCCTTTTTCCTGCCAAGCCTCTATGTAGCAAAAACCAGCGAATTTTTCTCCATTGAGAGCAATTATAGCTTTTCCTTCTGTTATCTTCCCTGAAAGATAATCGAATGTCCTTCTCGCAATTCCCGTCCCACGTTGTTTTGATGCCAGTTCTATAGCATCATTAATATCATCGATGTACCTGATATGTTTTTTTTCAGCTACTTCGATTTTAATATTATTCAACTCTTTCATTTATAAACTTAATTATATTCTCCCTTTCAAATTGGGCATTATATCGGTTAATGCATTTATCAGGTCCAATTTTGAAATTCCTTCTTTCATTATTATTAATATGGTATCATCTCCTGCAATGGTTCCCAAAATTTCCCAGGAATTAGCATTGTCTATTACTGCCGCAATACTGCTTGCGTAACCTGGCTGTGTCTTTACTACCGCCAAGTTCCCTGAAAACTGAATACCCTTGAATCCATCAGCCAAATAATTAAAACGACTTTTTTCAGAATCTCTTTGTTCTGGTTCTATATTAGGTATATTATAAGTGTATCCTTTAAGTGGGTGAGGTACTTTGGCAACCTGCATCTCTTTTAAGTCGCGCGATAAAGTTGCCTGAGTCAAATCAAATCCTTTCGACTTTAATTTCACCAATAACTCTTCCTGACTATGAACACTTTCGTTCTGAATAATACGTCGTATTTCCAATTGGCGTTGTGCCCTGTTTTTCATTATGAATATTTATTCATTATCTTTGCAAAAATATACATTTTTATTCAAATACACATCAAAAGTTTGAGAAATATTTGTATTTTTGCACCGGATTGATAAAGACCTTATCATTTAAAATTCGATGAGAAAGAGATTAAAAGTTGTTAATACATAAGTGAAAAAGAGAATGCGTTTGAACTATTTATGGTTTAAGCGCATTTTTTTAATACAATAACTGTAATATGTTTAAAGTAAAGCAAGCAAAACTCACACTGGAAGACGGAACTGTATTTAAAGGAAAATCGTTTGGAAGTGAAAAATCTATCGCAGGCGAAGTAGTTTTTTATACTGCAATGACAGGGTATCCGGAAAGTTTAACAGATCCTTCATATACAGGTCAGATTTTGGTATCTACCTATCCGATGATTGGAAATTATGGCGTCCCTTTTAGTAAACAGGAAAACGGAATTCATAAATATTACGAATCACATAAACTTCACATTTCGGGATTGATTATTTCTGATTACTCTTTTGAATTTAGTCACTGGAATGCAGAAAAAAGTTTATCAGATTGGTTAGTTGAATACGATGTTCCCGGTATTTTTGACATTGACACGCGAGCCTTAACAAAAATTTTACGTGAAAAAGGATCGATGCTTGGAAAGATTGAATTTGAAGATGAAAACATCGGATTTTACGACCCAAATAAAGAGAATCTTGTATCAGTCGCAAGTTGCAAGGAGCGCGAGGTATATGGCGAAGGAGACAACAAAGTTGTTTTGATTGATTGTGGTGTTAAAAATAACATTATCAGGTGTTTGCTTGACCGAAATGCAACAGTTATAAGGGTGCCATGGAATTACGATTTTACAAAGGAAGAATTCGACGGTGTATTTATTTCCAATGGCCCGGGAGATCCTGCTTTGTGCGATGCAACTGTGAATAATGTAAAATCAGTAATCGGAAAAGAAATTCCGATTATGGGAATTTGTTTGGGAAACCAGATTTTAGCACGTGCTGCCGGAGCTGATACATATAAGTTAAAGTATGGTCACCGAAGTCATAACCAGCCGGTATTATTGAAAGATACAAATAAATGTTATATCACTTCTCAAAATCATGGTTATGCAGTGGAAACTAAAACACTCCCGGGAGACTGGGAAGCGCTGTTTACCAATGTAAATGATGAAACCAATGAAGGGATAAGACATAAGACTTTACCATTCTTCTCTACGCAGTTTCACCCGGAAGCATCGAGTGGACCAACTGACACTGAGTTTTTGTTTGACGATTTTATGGCAAACGTAGAAAAGTTCAAAAACAACAAATCGAAATAATTCAACATTCATCAATCGAAATTCAAGTTCAACATGATAAATTCAGAAATAAAAAAAGTAATCATCCTTGGTTCGGGTGCTTTGAAAATTGGGGAGGCCGGTGAATTTGATTATTCCGGATCACAGGCATTAAAGGCTTTAAAAGAAGAAGGAATAGAAACAGTTCTTATCAATCCAAATATTGCTACTATTCAGACTTCGGAAAATATTGCTGATAAAATTTATTTTCTTCCTGTTACCCCATTTTTTGTTGAGGAGGTAATTAAGAAGGAAAATCCACAAGGTATATTATTGGCATTTGGTGGACAAACAGCCTTAAATTGCGGAGTAGCATTATACAAAGCAAATGTGCTTGAAAAATATAATATACAGGTAGTCGGTACACCGGTTCAGGCAATTATAGACACAGAAGACCGTGATATTTTTGCTAACATGCTGGGAGAAATTAATGTTAAAACACCAAAAAGTATTGCAGCCATGAATATGGAACAAGCCAGGGCGGCTGCGAAAGAAGTTGGGTTCCCTATTATTATCAGGGCTGCTTACACTCTTGGTGGATTGGGTAGTGGATTCTGCGAAAACGAAAAAGAGTTAGACATACTTGCTTCAAAAGCATTTACTTACTCCCCTCAAATATTAATTGAAGAATCTATAAAAGGATGGAAAGAAGTTGAATATGAAGTAGTTCGTGACAAATACGACAACTGTATTACAGTATGTAATATGGAAAATTTTGATCCGCTGGGAATTCATACAGGCGAAAGTATTGTTGTTGCACCATCACAAACCCTTTCAAATTCAGAATATCATAAGTTGCGTGCGATTTCAATTAAAATCATTCGCCGTGTTGGAGTAGTTGGTGAATGTAATGTGCAGTTTGCCCTCGATCCTTATTCAGAAGATTATCGTGTTATTGAAGTTAATGCAAGGTTATCGCGCTCCTCTGCTCTGGCATCAAAAGCAACCGGTTATCCGCTCGCTTTTGTTGCTGCTAAATTAGGTTTAGGTTATGGTTTACATGAACTGAAAAATACAGTTACAAAAGTAACCACTGCAGCATTCGAACCTGCACTGGACTACTGTGTAGTGAAAATTCCCCGTTGGGATTTAACCAAGTTTGTTGGAGTTTCCAAAAATCTTGGCAGCTCGATGAAGAGCGTTGGAGAAATTATGGCCATAGGACGGAGTTTCGAAGAGGCTATTCAGAAGGGAATAAGAATGGTGGGAATTGGTATGCATGGATTTGTTGCCAACAAAGAAGAAATCAGTATCGAAGCAATCGATGAAGAGTTAGCAAATCCAACCGATCGCAGAATTTTTGCAATTGCAGAAGCCTTTAACAAGGAATATTCAATCGACGACATTTATAATGCAACAAAAATTGATCGTTGGTTTCTTCAAAAACTGAAAAACATACACAAAATAAAACATGAGCTGTTAAAGTTTGAGCAATTGGATCAACTCGATACCAATCTACTATTACTTGCTAAGAAAGCGGGATTCTCAGATTTTCAAGTTGCAAGGCTTGTTTTAAAAAGTCCAAACACTGAAATAAGCAAAGATCTGGTAAAAGTACGCGAGTACAGAAAATCTTTGGGAATTGCACCATTTGTTAAACAAATTGATACACTTGCGGGAGAATATCCGGCACAAACCAATTATCTGTATTTAACTTACAGCGGAACTGAGCATGATATAGATTTTACAAACGATGATAAATCGGTTATTGTTTTAGGTTCAGGTGCATACAGGATTGGAAGTTCTGTAGAATTCGACTGGTGTAGCGTAAACGCAGTAAATACAATCAAAACAGAAGGTTATCGTTCAATAATGATTAACTACAATCCTGAAACAGTAAGTACCGATTATGATACCTGCGACAGGCTATACTTTGATGAGCTGACTTTTGAACGGGTTATGGATATTGTTGATTTGGAAAATCCTCATGGAGTTATTGTTTCTGTAGGTGGTCAAATACCAAATAACCTTGCCATAAAACTTGACGGACAAAATGTTCCGATTTTAGGTACAACAGCACAAAAAATTGATAATGCAGAAGACCGTGAAAAATTCTCTTCACTATTGGATGATTTGGAAGTAGATCAACCCCGTTGGGCCCGACTTTCAACAATCGATGAGATACACAGGTTTGTTGATGAAGTTGGATATCCCGTATTAATTCGTCCTTCTTACGTACTTTCAGGTGCTGCCATGAATGTCGTATCCAATCCCGACCAGTTGGAACATTTCCTTGAAATGGCTGCCAATGTTTCGAAAGAACACCCGGTTGTTGTAACCGAATTCATAGAGCAGGCAAAAGAAATAGAAATCGATGCTGTGGCAAATAAAGGTGAAGTTGTGGCTTATGCAATTTCAGAACATGTAGAGTTTGCTGGAGTTCACTCAGGTGACGCTACCATTGTTTTCCCTCCGCAAAAACTCTATGTTGAGACCATTAGAAGAATTAAGAAGATTGCCCGTAAAATTGCAAAAGGACTGGAAATTACCGGACCTTTCAATATGCAATTCCTGGCAAAAGACAATGATATTAAAGTAATTGAGTGCAACCTCAGAGCTTCGCGAAGTTTCCCGTTTGTATCAAAAGTAATGAAATTAAACCTGATTGAAATTGCAACCAAAGTGATGCTTGGGATTGACGTTCCAAAACCAGATAAGTCATTTTTTGAATTGGATTATGTGGGAGTAAAAGCCCCACAATTCTCATTTGCAAGATTGCTCAATGCCGATCCTGTACTGGGAGTAGATATGTCGTCAACGGGAGAAGTTGGTTGTATAGGTGAGAACTATTATGAAGCAGTGATCAAATCAATGCTTTCTGTTGGATATTCATTCCCGGAGAAAAATATATTGATTTCTTCAGGGCCTTCCCGTGGTAAAATTGAATTACTTAATAGTGCCAAAATGTTACAGGCAAAAGGATTCAACATTTTTGCCACTGAAGGTACACATAAATTCTTCAGAGATAACGGAGTTAAAAATACCTTGCTCCACTGGCCGGACGAAGAAGATCAATCACCAAATACCATGGATTTTATTAAAGAAAAGAAAATTGATCTGGTAATAAATATTCCAAAAAATCATACGCCGCGCGAACTTGAAAATGGGTACAAAATAAGAAGGAGTTCAATAGACTACAACATTCCTTTGATTACCAACGCAAGGGTAGCGAGTGCATTTCTTTATGGTATATGTAAATATGAACGTGACGATATTACCATAAAAAGCTGGGAAGAATACAAATAAAATATTTGCCTAAAAACAAAGTAAAAAAGCTTCACCAAATTTGGTGAAGCTTTTTTACTTTCCAATCTATA
>CAJXZG010000110.1 GCA_913063265.1 uncultured Prolixibacteraceae bacterium
TTGAAGATAGCCATCGATAAAATACCTGATTTAATTATCACCGACCTTATGATGCCTAAAGTTAACGGATATCAATTGTGTAGAAGCCTTAGAAAAGATGAAAAAACGAGTCATATTCCAATAATCATGTTGACAGCAAAGGCTGACGAAGAAGATAAAATTCTTGGCCTTGAAACAGGTGCTGATGATTATATTACCAAACCATTTAGTGCCCGCGAATTAAAAGTTAGAGTTAATAACCTGATTGTTCAAAGAAGACTTTTACGTGAAAGGTTTAAGAATACAACCTTAATAAAACCATCCGAGGTATCAGTTGTAACGGCTGATCAAACTTTCCTTGAAAAAGTGATTCAGTCGATTGAAGCAAATATCGAAAACCAGAATTTTTCTCCCGAATCACTGGCTAAAGAAGTAAATATGAGTGTTTCACAACTCAATAGAAAATTAAATGCATTGATAGATCAACCTGCAGGACAACTCATGCGCTCGTTAAGATTGCATCGTGCAGCAGATTTACTAAAACAAAAAGCAGGAACAATAGCTGAAATCTGTTATCAACTCGATTTTAATGATCCTGCATATTTTTCAAGAGCTTTTAAAAAACAGTTTGGTTGCAGCCCTACTGAGTATATTAAAAACTAACGCTTTTATTCTTAATAGTCATAATTATCCAGTTTTACCTGATAAGGAGCGCTTGCTGCGGATGATTCCAATAAATCAAAAACTACGATGGTATAAAATACTGTAGAGTATTCTCCTTCAATGAGGTTATCCTGAAATCTAATCGCACCTCTGTTATTAGCTGAGTAAATCAGATTGCCTCGTTGGCTACTCGAAAATGATCGGTATAATTCGTATCGGCCAAAATCAAGGTCGGTATTTCTTGTCCATGATAGTTTTATTTCAAAAGTAGAGATATTATAATTGTAACTAATAGAATCAAGATTTAAAGTGCTTGCTGTCGGAGGATAATTAGGAATGTTTATTTCAACATTATTACTTGTTGTAAAATTTCCATGCACATCAAAAACCACTAGTTTATAATGGTAATTTTCTCCTTCCGACACAGGAAAGTTTTCAAATTGTGTTTCTTCACGATCTGTTGTAGAAAAAATCTGCGTGCCAAGACTTTCAGCATTATCTGATCGGTACAATTCATATTTTTCAAAATCATCATCTTCATTTTTATCCCAGTTCAAGTAAACATAAATACCTTCATTCCAACCATATAACTCACTATAAGATGGAGGAATTACGGGCATGTTGATCTGAACCTTATTACTTTGGGCAAAGTATCCATTGGTGTTAATAACCAGCAATGAATAATAATAAGTTTTTCCTTCTTCTGTATGAGTGTCTTCAAAAGTCAGGTTATTTTTTTCGTTTGTTAAGTAGATAACTTCACCTAAAACATCCTTATTCTCTGATTTGTAAAGTTCATATCTTTCAAAATTTGAATCTGGATTTTGCGACCATGACAAATAAACAATATCATCTTCAACTCCGTTAAGTGTGCTTGCAGTTGGGTAATCTATCGGAATATTAATTTCAACAACATCACTTCTAACACTGGTTCCTTCATTATCTATCACTGCAACCCTGTAAAAATAACTTTCTCCTTCGTTCACTTCATTATCAGTATAACTGGTGTCATTTGCAGCCATGGTATTATGAATTACGATTCCAAGAGCACTTTCTGAATTTGAACGATAAAGGTCATATCTGAAAAAGTCTGAATCTTGATTTTCTGACCAGTTGAGTATAACTTTACCGTTATTGTATGTTGCAAAAAGTACAGGTTTTGTTGGAGGCAAATTTGGGATTTCAATATTAATAACATTGCTTTTGCTTTCAAGGCTCTTGTTGTCAATAACAATCAAACTATAGAAGTATTTAGTGCCTTCTCCAATTTGATCATCGTTAAAGTTTAAATCAGTTACGTTTGTTGATGAGTATATAACATTCCCCTGAACGCTTTCAGAATCTGAGCGATATAATTCATATTTTGCAAAATCCTCATCCGCAGACTGTGTCCAGGTTAGTTTATTCATTCGATTTTCATATTTGCCTGATAGTTGAACAGGTAAGGGAGGTGTAAGAGGAATCCCAATTTGAACTACATTGCTTCTTGTATTAAAGCCTTCGTTATCAATAACAATTATTCGGTAAAAATATGTACTGCCTTCTTCTGTTTCCGTGTCTGTATAAACAGTATCGGTATTAGTTGGAGTTGAATAAACAATCTCACCCAAAATATCTTCAGATTCTGATCGATACAAATCATACCTGAAGAAATCATCGTTTTGATTTATGGACCAATTTAATACTGCTGAATTGTTTTCCAGCTTTACGTGCAATATACTTGCATCGGGTGGTATAATTGGTATTGTTATTTCAACAACTTTGGTGGTAACTTCTAATCCTTCTGTATCTGTAATGACTAAAGTATAGTAATATGTTTTTCCTTCGAAAACAGTGGAGTCTGAAAATGAAATTATCGAACGGGAAGTAAATTCACTAATCAGTGAACCAAGCAGAGTGTCAGATTGCGAACGAAAAATTTTATAACTATAAAAATCCTGATCAGAATTTTGATTCCAGGTAAGTTTTGCTAATCTCTCCACACTTTCTCCCAAAAGATTATTTTGAGAAGGAAGAACTGGATTTAACTCAATATTGACAGTAAAGGTTTCGATAATATCCTGAGTGGTTGAACCCTGCCATTGTATAACACCATTATTATCAATTGCTTCTGCGGTAAAAACCCTGTTTTCTCCCGGTAAAATTGAAATTGTACCACTTGCCGTATTTCCATTAACTGTTAACTCTTTAGAAACTAAAACCTCATTTTCAGATGTAACTGTTAGAACAACGCTTTGCACGGTTGTAGCAGTTGCACTTTTCAGATTGTTAATAGATGGCAAAGGAATTTGAAAATGAATATCTACTTTAGAACCAGCAAATTCTTCACGTTCACAAGAAATTTGAACAAAACAAAATGATATGATTATTGTAACAAACAGTTTAAACTTATTTTGAAAAAACAATATTGTTTTCATTGCAAAAGTTTTAAGATTAATTTCCTCCCCAGTTAATATTTATGTTTCCCGAAACAGTTTGTTCTTCCTTTTTCCAGGGTTGTATAATAAGTAAAGAAGTCCCAACTCCTGCAGCTGCAATACCTACCCAGGTTAAAGGATTTTTCCAAAATGGCTTTTTCCATACTGTGGCATTATTGTATTTAATAAATTCGTTAAATTGGTTTAACATCTGAATATTAGGTGTGCTTATATAATCGATTTCACCATCCTTAAAATAGGCAACTTCACCTACTTTTAATTCTGGAGTTTCGGTATTTTGAGGAAAAGAAAGATTACCCTGTTGAAGGTAAATATAACCAGAGCCATCGGTATCAACGAAATATAAAGCACGACTGGTGCTTCCACTTTTTACAGAACTTTTTAATCCCCTGGTATTAGCTGAGATAAGTTTTTTAACCACATTAAAAACAGCAAAACCTTCCACTAAATCTATAGAAATTCTGTTCGGATCGTTTTCGTCTTTTAGTATTTTATACCTTCCTGTTTGACTTAAAGTGGTATCCTGGTTGGCGAATAAGCTTATATTTCCTTTTTGGGTTTTACTTTTAAAACTTAATCTTACCCAAATGTTCTTATTAAGTCTTAAAATATCATTGTAATATAGTTTATCATCCAGTTTTACATTTTTCCATACAATGTTACTGCCTCTTTTTAATTTAGCCAGAGATGTTGATTCCTTATTTTGCTCAATTTCCCCATCTTTTATTGTTGCAAGTTTATTTATTACACCCACATTCTTTTCCGTGTTTTGTGCACTTAAATGGTAAAATCCGAAGGTAATTAAGATAAAAGAAAATAATATTGATATGATATTGAATTTATTCATAGGATTTTGTTTTAACTCTGTTTTTATAATAATTTGAAATATTCCAAACCAAATGATATGTTGTAAAATTCTATGTTAAAAATTCTGTTCATTTTTTGTCGTTTGTGATTGGATTCCAGTATATTAGAAAATAACTTTAAGACCATAAAAAACCATAGATTCTATGTCTTCAGAACGAATGTGCCATATTCTTTTTTCAAGTTTAGAATAGAAATAGAAAGTATTGTCAGCCTGATAAAGAAGCAATAGCTTTTCATCGGTAGGCCACTCAAGGTAATTTCCCAGTACAGTTACATTAAAAACAGAGGATAAGGTTCTTCCTTGCCCGTCATTTGCAAAAACTGTAACATTTGTGTTTCCATTTCTAACAGGGTAAAGAGATAAAATGCTACTATCTACTTTTATTTCAATAATATCCGGCAATTCAGAAACTGACCTAAATGAAGCATCTTCAGGTTTAATATCCCTTAGTTTAAAAATGCTATTCTCCGACAAAAGATTTATTTTTAACGGCTTATCATCGATTTTTATCCTTTTGTCAGGAAATCTATTGATCTTTTGCATACCCCAGCTGTCAATTTTTTCAACTACGTTTACTGAAAAGCTGGTAGATATTTGTGTATTTGAGGTATCTTTTGCTGTTACTACAATTGTTGCATTTCCGTTTTGTAATGGAGTTAATTTTATTACTCCTTCTTCAATTGTAGCTTTTACAATATTTTGATTATTAGATGCTACATTATAAAATAAATTGTCGCCATCAGGATCTTCAAAAATTGGAGGTTTAGCATTTAAGTTGTATTCAAATGCCAAGTTATTAATGTCTATTTGCTGGTTGCGAATATTGTTAAGTAGGAGTGGAGGGCGATTTTCAGTTTTTACAATTGATAATTCATTTTCAGAAAAATCCTTTTTTTGTTTTGTAATAAACTCAACTTTAACTTCCTGATATCTATTATTAAGAAGTAATACCCCATAATTGCCGGGTAATAAAAAAACATGTGTTGCAAATAAAATATAATTCAATATCAACCAAAATTTTGTTTGAAAATTCAATTCGGTTTCATTTTGCTTGTTCTTTATACTTAAATATCTAATAGTTAGTCCAATAAAAATTGTGGTAAGAAAAAGCTGTGTGAAGAATTTGTCTAAGATTTCGCTGGCATTGTTACCTGCTTCTCCTCTCGACAATATAATTTGTTCTATAATTTTTGCTTCGGGATTCAAAAAGTTTAATTTTTGATTTATAAAAGGATTGTATTCTGCAAAAAGCAGATTATCGATATTTATTGCTTGAACTAAGATGTATAGTGTGTAAATCTGAACGAAAAGAAAAGCTACCAGAACAAAAATTTTATATCGAGAAATAATCAATTGAAAGCCTTTTGCTATGGTAAGTTTTACATGATTAATTTTTGGGATTCGGATTACGAATAGAAAGATTAATGTCGTAAATATTACAATCAAGGAAACCGGTTCAATAAGTATTAAAAAAGATTGCATAATTACAATGCCTGGAAGAAATCCAATCAAACTGGCTCCTGTATAAAGATATTGATTCAGATCTACAGGAATCTTGCTGAAACCAAGCATATTAAGGTGACTTCTTTCTGCAAGAAATCCTATTGCTATCAGAATTGCACTAATACCCGATAATGAACCTGCGATAATTCCAAAAAATCGGGTAACTACCTTTGTAATGTTTTCAAGCATTTATTTTACCCTTCCATTTAAATTGTATCACTTTATATCGTGAAGCACACCAATACAATTATGCTATTTAAAACTAAAATTCAAATGGTTTTATCGTCCCGAAAAGGTTCCTTTTTGAAATATTATAAGGTTCTTAGTAATTGTTCGGAATATTAACCTAACAGGGTTATATTCTGTAATTTACAATAAAATAATGAAAAATAAAAGATATTGAGGTTTTCTAAACTTGAAGGAAATTGATTTGAGATTGTGTTAATGAAAACAAAAAAGACCACTGCATTTATACACAGTGATCTTCTTTTGGAGTTTGAGAATTAAATATTCCGATATTTTTACTGTTCTTCAGCTTGAGGAAAATGACTAAGGTCATCCATTCTGTTATATATATGACTCCAGATATTTTCTACAGCCCCTCTAAATTCAGCTTGCATTTTTTCTGTTTCCTCCTCTCCTTTGGCTTTTTCTACCAATTCCCAAACACCATCTCTTTCCACATCAAGGGCAGCGTAGTTTTTAAAAGGTGTTGAAACAAAATAATGGGGATTTTCCGGTCCACCCCCGGCAGCACTATACCAAAAACCTCTTTTGTCTCCTTCAGTTTCTTCCATAATTCCGGATATTTCATTTACTATTTTTCGAAAAACTCTCCAGTTATCAACCCTGAAAAAGGTTACCCAGATTACTCCCATTTCGGTAGTGGGAGCTCTGCTAATGTCCGGAATGCTATTGTAATAGTTGTTTTCGCGACTTTGAACATGAGGCACAATTTTTTCCAATGCAATTATTCTGCATTTTTTACCGGCTTCATCTCCGGCTTCGTCAAACTCTGCCCAGTTAGCTATCCTCGATGATAAAGCGTATACAGATCCTTTACCATTGTTTCTTTTCCACATCTGCCATTCCCATTCACCTCCATTTTCCAGATAGCACTCTTTCCATTCTTTTACACCGTCCTCAAAAAGTTTTTCATGACCATTTTTAATGGTAAACTCAGTGACTGATAGTATAAACTTTTCCTGAGCATTTACCATGTTAGTTAAAAGATTAGCGGCAAAAAAGAAAATAAATATCATTGCCATTTGTTTCACGTGCTGTAATGATTGTTTCATCTTAATTTGTTTTAGTTAACACCTACTCTGTTAAAAGGATTTTCGGCAGCTTCCTTAATTGTTGATACAAAGCTACCTGGTTGTAAAATTAATAGCTTGTATTTTTTAAGCAGATGCTTGTATTTTTGAATCATTCTAATTATTCTGATAATTTGATAATTCATTTTTAATTTTAGAATGGCAGAAGTAAATCAAGATCCGTTTTGCATAATATTGAAAAGAATCGCAACATCTTTACTACCTATTTCTTAAGTACTGAAAGATAAAATCTGAGAAAACAATTTTATATTATTTGTGTTACTACATTCTGAAATTAAACAGCTTAATCTATTGATTAATGTTGTTTTGTGTTATACCTTTAATAGTTTAAAAGCTGTTTTTTAGTAAAATCAAACAAATAAAAAAAATGAAAAAGATTATCGTAGCCCTTTTTGTAATAGGATTGGCTGTTGCATCTTATGCTCAGTCAAATAGCGAAGAAATTGACTTATTACAAAGTGTTTATGGAATGAAAAAGAAAGAACTGGTTGCTAAACATATGAAACTGGAAGTTAATCAGACTGATGTATTCTGGCAATTATATGATGAATATGAAATTGCAAGAAAGGAGATTGCTAAAAAACGTTTGAATAATATAGAATATTATGCTGAAAAGTATGAGAATATGACAGATGCTGATGCAGATTTATTACTAAAAAAATCATTGGAAGTAAAAATGGATTTTATAAAATTATGGAGTAAAACCTACAAAAAAATGTCAAAATCAATAAACTCTGTAACTGCTGCACAATTTATTCAGGCTGAAATGTTTTTTGAAGAAATGGTGCGTCAGGAGCTTTCCATGGAAATTCCTTTTATTGGTGAATTTGAAGTTCAATAAATTCCTTTTATTCCATCGAAGATATTAAAGCGATCATTTTTAGCAGGTCGCTTTTTTTATTCAGGTAAGACTTCAAAAACAATATTATCAACCACTCCAATGTTGTTTCCCATTCCGTTATTTGCACTCAATTCAATTCTTAGGTTTTCAACATTGTCAGGAATTTGATAAGCGGAATAGATTTTTTTTGTGGTTCCCGGTTTTGGCGCCAAACCTAAAGCACACCAGTGTGGTTTGGGCGAATGTTCAATGCTTGCTGCGGAAGCTTCAGCACCATTTTTTAGATTTACCAAAATAAAAGACCATGATTTTGCAGGTTCGTTAATAGCAAGAAAACCTGCGTCGAGCGTAATCCTAATCTTTTTTCCAGCCAGTTTTGACCCATCAAAAACCTGGTAAACCATAGAATTTGAATTATTTACGCCTTTCATTCCTAGTTTCAACATTTTGTTGGAGCTACCATAAATAGTGTTGTCATCGGCTTTTTTTTGAGAATCACCATTCATCCATGCTTTGGTTCCGGACTGGAAATCCGGGTTGACCAAAACGTCCACTTTCAATTTTTTATTTATGCCATCAAAATCTATCTCCAAATCTTCGCTGTTTCTCCTTATTTCAACATCATCAATCCAGGCATCAGCACTGCTGCCGTTAAAACAGGTAATCAGAATTTCACCAGTACGTGGACCGGGGTAGGGTTGTTGAACATCAAGTTCTAACTCGTAAAAATACCAGTTTCCATCGCTTTTTAGGACTATTTCATAATCCTCAGTGATATGTTCTTTTTCGCCGGTTTTAACAACTTTCTTTACAACAACACTTAAATCGGCCAATGCTTTAGCATAAAACCGTACAAGAAACTTTCCTTTTCCTTCAGTAAGCAATTCAAGGTGTTGATAATTATTTGGTTTTAAAATCCAGGATTTTTTGCCACCCGGGGTGTGATTTTCTTCTTCCGAAATTTCTACTCCTCTGGCACGACTGAAGTTGCCACCATATAACGATTGCTCAAAATTTCCGGGCCAGTAAACATTCTCTCCGGGAAAATTATTTTGAGTAAAACCGGATAAAGTTGCATAGAATACAAGAATCGGGATTAATACTATTTTGTACATAGTGATTTTTTTGTAAAAATTAAAAACAAGATTGATGTTCCTATTTGATATTAGAGTAGCTTTGAGCCAAATAACCGGTAAGCATTAACATTTCGCCCATTGGATGAGCAACTGTAAATTCATTTATTGGAGCGATCCAAATATTATTAAAACATTTTTCGGCAAATGGCCACTCTGTTAATTTATTGGGATACAAGTTTTGTTCTTCAACCATTTTTATCGCCCAGTCTCCTGTCCAACCCCATTTGTTCTCAGTTTGTGTGGTGGGACCGAAGTTTGGAATTCCTGACGGAGCAGGAGAATTTGAAATTTCAAAATCCAACTGGTAGGGAGTAAACCATCGATCACCTAATCCACTAACATAACTGCGGTTCATTGGATTTGCACCCATGGTGTATTGAATGGTCTGACATAAAGCATCGGTATATTTTTTATCTTTTGAGATAAAATGGGCAAATGCAACAGGTAATATGCTTTTTGATGGTAGCACCAAGCGTCGTATCTCTTTATTTTCTGTTCTAAAAATATTATAGGTATTTTCATTTGCATTATCTGTTAATTCATCTGCCAGTTTTAGTATGGCTCTTTCAGAATTTTCTACAATAACAGAATCTAATTCATATTGTGTATTTAACAGGTAGTTTACCAAAATATTTGCATTACGTTCAGAGATCCCTGACTCGATTCCGTTTGGGAAAACGTGATACAAACTTTCTTTAAATTTAAGATGCCATCTTTTGTCTCCTGTAGCTCTGTATAGATTAATAAAGGCCATCGATTTTACAACGTCAGGAGAATTGTCATAAAAAATATCAGGAGAATCTGGATTGTTTTGAATCCATTCCATGGTGGCTAAGGCACTTTGAATATATTCACGACTTAAACCGGAGTTGAATTTCTTTAGAACAACCGACATCTGTGCAGCACAGGAAGCATATGTATAACAAGCACCCGGTGTAGGCGGAACCAGGGCCGTAGGTAAAGAGTTTAACCAGCTTGATTCGCCACCTCTAGGGTGTTCAACAGATTCAATCCACCAGCTTACTGCTCCTTTCTCATATACGCCTTGCGTTCTTTTGTATAAATCAAGACACCATAAGGCCTCATCCAGGATATCAGGAATATTATTGTTTGATTCAGGAATTCCCAGATTCAAATTTTCAAAGTATTCGGGATTTAATTCATACAAATACATCATTCTATGAACGCTATGAAGATGTGACATCCGTTGGTCAAAATCTCCTGCATCCATCCATCCCCCCCAGGCTTCAGGTACTTCAGTACCAGTTAATATACTTGCCTGAATTCTTTTAAAAACTCCTTGTTGCCCGCTTACATCAATATTAAAAAACTTATTGACGTCACATTTGTGTATAGTTACTTCATCTTCAGGATGCATATTTCTGGGACGTTCATATTCTGTATAAGGTGGTCCCATTTCAATGCCCGATCTTTGATGAAAAAAACCTTTTAAATTTAGTTTGGTAAATTGTTCCCAGATATCATTCCGAATTTCAAAATCAAAAGAGCAACCTATTCCATGTACCACAATTTTGTATTTACCGACTTCATTAAAATCAGAGAAATCCAGTGTATGCACATCTGTTAAATTATAATTGAATTTTTTATTGCCTATACTGAATTCCGCTTCTTCTCCCAATGATTTTAACTTTGATAATCCGGAATAAACATACTTTTTTGATTGAGAATTGTACAAGCTGAACCGCAATGGTCTTTGATAAGTTAATTTTCCGCCATCACCCATCCAGGTTGAGACAAAAGCGACTTTTGGTTCATTAGCCTGGTATCCAACCAAATTTGCATGAATGGCCTCGCTTCTTAATTTTGATTCATCAAATTTGAATTTTACTATATTGTTTAACTGACCAACTTTATCAAATTCAATGCTGTAACTTTCTCCGTTTTTTATTTCCTCGGGTAAAACAAGATAAATCTCGTGACGTAAACCTAATATATTTTTTTGAGCAACATGATTTCTTCTAGCCGGATAACTTTTTCGATAAACTTTCGCAGGTTTTATTTTTTTATTTTTATGCTTTTTCCCGCTTATGGTAATCGTATAATTTTCTGGATTTGATGCCTGGTCAACATCCAGTTTGTTTCCTGTTATTGTGTTAAACTTTCGGTACCAGTCATTATTTATTCCACATAAGAACGCGATTTGTTTCCCATTTCTCTCCAAAACTTTAGAGTATCCATGATAGCCTTTCATTAAAACAGTATCGCCATCTTGCTTTTTATAAGGTTCCAGGTTATTGAAATTTACTGCTTGCTCATCGATTGTAAGGGCCAAAATATTCTTGTCGACGAGATAAATATGCCTTACAAGGGGATTGTCGTTTGCAGGAAGAGCAGAAACTCCTTCGATTAAATCGGCTTGTAATCCCTGGTATTGTTTTAATTCTACCGCACCGTTTAAGGCAATTTGACCTAAATTTTCAAAATGAAAAATTGATACTATAAATAACAGAAGTACTGTTTTAATCTTCATTAGGTATTGTTTAGATTATTCAATTTGGGATTAAAAATACAAGGAAGAATTGGAATGCGAAATATTTATAAATTAAGAATTAGAAAGGATATCCTATGGCAATATTAAATTTGAATTTTCCAAATACATCACCTATTTCATTCCAGTGCCCGCTTCCATCGTCATAAGGATACCGTAAAGGAAATCCAAAGTCGCCCCGAAGTACAAAAAAGTTAAAATCCAAACGAAGTCCTAAACCCGCACCCAGTGCCAGTTGTTTGTGGAAATTTGTAATATCGAACTGAGCTCCGGGGCGGTTTTCATCGTTGTTTAAAAGCCAGATATTTCCTGTTTCGAGGAACAATGCACCCAGCATTATCTCCGTTAGTCGGAAACGATATTCGCTATTTAATTCAAGCCTGATATCCCCGGTTTGATCAATTATACCATTATAAAACTCAGGTTTATAACTACCCGGTCCTAATGAGCGTGCTGTAAATCCCCTTAAGCTGTTTGAACCTCCACTGTAAAATTGCTCAACATAAGGCATTACCGATGAGTTTCCGTAAGAAATACCCATTCCTGCGTAAAACCTAAAAACCCAGCCTGTTTTTACTGTATTGTTGTAATAACGAAAATCGATAAGTGCTTTCACAAACTGGGAGTAAACTTCACCAAAAAAAGTATATGGCCGCTGACTTTTTCCTATTCCGTTAAAAAGATCAATCAGGTTTCCCGAGGTACCTATTTCGCCCAGGAAATAATAGGCATGGCCTGTTTTAGCAGAATTGTCCAGGGTAAATGCATATTTTGGTCCAATAATAGTTTGTTCCTCAAAACTCTTTTTTACATAGGGATTGTTGTTCACGATCGAGTCGAATTCCTCAGTAGTTTTTTGCAGCGAAACAATGTTAATCCTTATTGGATTTAACTGATGCGTAAGATTTCCGTTTTTATTCCAGTTGTAACCAAAACTGGAGTTAACCGAACGCATTCGATAGTACCTGACATTATTGATAAATTCGAAACCTACTGTTCCGGCTGTTTTTGAAATAAGCTTTTTATTTTCCCTGACAGATTTAAAAGGCACCAACATTCGAGGCAAAATAAATGAAGAATTTATCCCTGCATTGTAGGAATTCGAACCCAACTCATTTTCCTCTTTTTTACCTAATTGCCATTCAAAACCGCCAAATGCTTTTACCTGCAATCGATTTGCCGATTTAGCAATATTCCCGTGTGCAAGAGTAATCTCGGATGTTGGACCTGTAAAGCCTGTAGATTTTGCCTGAACAGCACCCTCTAAAACTAAACTGATGTTGTCTTTTGGGATTAATCGCACCAGGATATCCAAAGTTTGTTTTGTGCTATCGGCCACCGAAAACAAAATATTTACCGATGAAAAAACGCCATAGTTATTTAGTAGAGGAATTGAACCCCGGTGTTTGGTTTCCGAATATAAATCGCCACTTCGAAACAAGACACTTCGGGCAATCGTTTTGGGTTTTAAATAGTCTGTTTGCCCGGTTATTTTTATGCCGTCGAAATTAATGGTGTCAGCATTTGTTTTTGGGGTTGCCATTAAGGAATTCTGAACCTTTACCACCACATTGTTGATGGAGTATTTTTTTAAAACATAGGGTTCAATATCGCTACGTTTTCTTATCAAAAGGTCAATTTTGTAAGGTAAATCTGTGGTGTCGGCAATCATTTCAATATTGTCGCTGCCAAAAAAGAAATAGCCTTCGTTAACCATCATCGATGCCAGCTTTCTTTTTTCATCTTTTAATTTTTCAAGATTAAAAATGTCGCCTTGGAAAATGGCCAATTCTTTGGCAAACCTATTGATTAATGTATCTAACGAATCGATTGGTGGTGGGACAATGATATTGTTTAAGCGAAACGGTTCATCCACTTCAACCTGGTAGGAAAGTTTTATTTTTTTTAAGTTGTTTTTCGAGGTATCTACCGAAAAAGTAGCATCCGAATAAAAATACCCGTTATCAAAAAGTTCGGATTCGATTTTTAACAACCTTTGTTCCGGATTTACCTGAGATAGTAGTACCGGTTCTTTTTTAAATGCCCTGTAAAACAGGCCTCCTCTTTTTCCTTCAGGCGGTTGACGATAGTTAAAATACCAGAGTCCCATTGGCGGCAGAACTCTTTTTCCTGCCAGCGCGTTATTGGGTTGAACAAAAGTGATATCATCGACAATATTTTCAGCTTTTTGTAAGGTCTTTTTATCCACTTCACTTTTCATTTCTATCTTTTTACGACCGGTATATAACAACTGGTCGTCAGTCAGAAATTGAGTGTTGGAACAGGCATTAAAAAGTAATGCTGCCAGCCATAAAACCAAAACTGATATGTATTGCCGGTTTTGCATAATTAGTTCCCGGGCTCGTTTTGTTCCTCCATTTTTTTATTTTTTGTTCTTCGCCAAATATCCGACATTCGTTTGTAGTTTTTTCGGTAAAGAAAACCAATACCATATTTTACCACTTCGCCTTCCAGCATATCTTCGTAATCGCGGCGCTGGTAGAGTTTTATGTTTTTTGTATTTAATGAATCGAGGGCATACTCAACAATAAAATTTTCGAAAAGACTATTGGCCTTGTATTTTCCTTCGTTGTAATCATTTAGTCTTCCTGATAGTTTTACTGTTACACGGTCGTTAATAAACTTGCGCTCCATTTCGTAGGTGATACTTGTTTTTTCGCCACCTGCCTGTTGAGCCGAAGCATTGTTGTAGGTATCTATTCCAAACGAAAGTTTAGTTTTATTCATGTTTTCGCTGGCAAATGCGTTAATCTGAGATTCCCAGAAACTACTGATTTGTGAAGCCAAATAATTGCTGGAGTTTTCTACTCCCGGAATTTCGATGGTGCTAAACAGCAAAAGGTTTATCGCCTGACGCATAATTTCGTCTGAGGAAAGTGAGCTTAAAACACTGGTAATATATTGGTCGGGGCTTTCAATACCAAAGGCTATTTCGAGGTTGGAAAGCAGGTTCTTAAATTGCATGGTAACCACAAAATCGACGGTTCTGTTTCGGTTATCGATTGGGTTTACATACGAACCTCTTACCTTGGAAGTAGCCTCAATATTTAGCTCCGGATTTTCAACAGTCCCATTCCAGTTTAATGAACTTCCGGGAGTAATACTAAAGTTTTTTAGTGGCCACCCCGTAATTTTTAAATCACACTTTCCTTCATTAATGGTGTACACTCCATTCATGCTCATGGTATTGTTAGGAAGCATGTTGTAGTTCAACAATCCATTTCCATTTATCGACAGGTCGATATTGTAAATATCATCAATTCTAACATTTAGTTTGCTGCTCGGATTAATACGAATAGTGGTTTCTATATTTGGCATTCGTCTTATCCGGTTTATTTGACTGCTCATTGGATAAATGACACTTAACGTATCGCTAATCGATGCAAAAACTATATCGGTTTGAGCATTTCTTACTGACAAATCTTCAATAAGTTGGTAGGTAATATCTGTTCCATTTGCCAGATCTATATTGCCCCTGATTACGGGTCTTTGAATTGAACCTTTTATATTCAAGCCGGAGTTTACAACAACAGCCCCATAAAGTGGAGCATCCTTGGAGTAGACTGTGTTCATCAGTTGAATTTTGTCGGCCTCAACATTCATGTCAATCAAAATATTGTCTTTGCTTTTATATTCAATATTACCATTTACAGTTAAAGGCCTTTTTAAACTATCGATAACCGCAAAATCTTTAAAAATGAATTTGTTTTGTTCTAAAACAATTTTATTGGCCGGAATAATAAGCCACGATTCAAGAGGTATAACTTTTAAACCAAAATTGTTAAACCTGATTTCTCCCTGAATTTCAGGTTTATCATTTCTGCTTATTAAAGTAATCTCGCCATCGGTTGTACCCTGAAGATTACTGGCAAACTTTTTTATAAAAGGCTCAACAATATCGAACTGTAATCTTGTAAACTCGCTTTTTATAACAACTTCGTTGTTTGACTCATTATTATTGAGTTGCAAATTAATACGAGTGGTATCGTTTGCAGTTAAAATTACCTCCGCTTTTGTAATTCCGATTGAATCAGCCAAAAGAAAGCCTTTTGTTTTTATGTGTTTCTGGCTTATATTTTGCCATTTAAAATCATCGATTTGTAAATCAATGTCAATGGTATGAATGTCTGATTTTTTGTAGGAAGCTTTTCCGTTTATAACACCTTCGGGCACAAGATTGCTAATCCCCGGGAGTGCAAAATCTTTCAGATAAACATTGTCCAAAATTAAATCAATTGATTCATTATCAATTCCTTTTAACGATATCTCATGATTGTCGTAATTCAATTCCAATGAGGCAGAATAACTATTGTTGGTTTTGTTCCAGGTTAAAAACTCGGGGGGAGATAAAGTCCATGGTTTTCGGTTAATAATCCAGTCTTTTGCTGATGATTTAAAAATTATTAAATCTTCGCGTTCTTCAGTAATAAATCCAATTTCGTGCAATCGTTCGTTGTTGTCATCATTCAGGTATAAGTTACCTTCAATGCCCGAAGTAAACACATCAAGATCAATTTCAAGTTTATTAAATTTTACCTGTTCATCAATAATGTTCTCGGCAATAAAGTTAAACGAAAACCTGTCGGATTTTAAGCTTGCATTTATGGTATTATTTCTACTTTCCAGATTATTAAACCTGATT
>CAJXZG010000111.1 GCA_913063265.1 uncultured Prolixibacteraceae bacterium
ACAGAAAGGCCAAAAGATTTTGATAAGTACTGGAAGAATGAAAAGAAAGCTTTAAAAAAATTACCGTTTAAAATTCAGAGAGTTGAAGAAGAAAAAATTGATGAGGAAATTATCTGTTACGACATCGAAATAAACTGCACCGGACCAAAACCAGCACGCGGATATTTTGCAAAACCAAAATCAGCCCAGGCAAAATCTTTACCCATTGTACTTTATCTGCATGCAGCAGGGGTAAAAGGACACTGGTGTTTATCAAAACCCGAAACAGCTATAAATTATGCTAAAATGGGTAATGGTGCACTGGCTTTCGATTTAAATGCTCATGGGATGTTAAACGGACAAGCACAGGAATATTACGACAAATTAGAAGAAGGAGAACTTAAAGGATATTTCTACCAGGGAATTGAAAACAGGGAGGATTTTTATTTTCGTGGAATGTATTTGCGACTGCAGCGCACGCTCGATTTTTTGTGTAATCAGCCTGAGTGGGATGGAAAACGAATTATTGTAATCGGGGAAAGCCAGGGTGGCGGACAAGCTCTGGCAGCAGCAGGATTAGATAAAAGAGTTTCTGCAGCTGTGGCAATAGTTCCGGCAATGTGCGACTGGGGTGGACCTGATGCCGGAAAGAAAGCGGGATGGCCTCAGCCATTTTCTCAAAATGGCCATAAAGAAAAAATGTTTAATACACTTCCTTATTTTGATACGGCTCATTTACTGAAAAATTCAAAAGCTACAATTTTCACCGAAATTGGGTTTATCGATGTTACCTGTCCGTCGGTTTCAATTTATGCTGCAATCAATCAGTCAAAAGGAGAAAAAATAATAATTGGCGTTCCTTACCGCGGTCATCATGTAAATCAAAAACAGTTTCAAAAAGAATGGGAACAAAATGTTTATCAACCCAGAATTAATTTTATTGAGGATTATTTGCAATAGGCAATAGATTTTCAAAACCTACATAAATGTAGGACTCATAGGTTTTTAGCTACAAAAATGAATTACAGCCTCCAGTAAATTTTTCATAAAATACTGACTTTAAGAAAGTACCATTTTGTGGTATTCACTTTGCTTTCCGCCTTTATGTAATGATTTTAAATATAGATAAATGAAGGTAATATTACCCGTTTCAATGGATACGGAAGGAAAAATTATAGTTGCCCAGGGATTTCACAATACAAAAAATGTATGTATCTACAATTATCTCGAAGACGAATTTGAATACATACCGATTAATAAAATACGAAATAATATAGGAGATTTCAGTATTGAATTAAAACTCAGTGGTATCGATTTTGTTATAAGTCGTTCAATGCCTCCTCATGCATTGAAAGTATTTAAAACAAACGGACTTTCTGTTTTCAAAGCCGAGGGAACCAGTTTAGAGGATAATATAGAATACTTTCAAAACAACAGATTAAATTTATTTACCAATGAAGAGCTTAGCAGGGCAACCGGGTGTGTTAGTAAATGCAGCACTTGTTCAACAACTTGTAAATAAATTATGGCAATAGGAAAAGCACTAAATTTTGTTAAAGAAGCAGTAAATAATAAATCATTACGCACTGAATGTTATACTGCAGAATCAAAGAAAAAACTTTTAAATAAACTTGGCTTTGACGAAATTGAATTCGACGATGCAATTAATATGCAGCTTGTAAAATGCCAAAGTTACGAAGAAGCTGAAAAATTTCAACAACTCAGAATGTGGTTTACAATCTTATAAAACTTTTTTTATGAATTATCGCGACTTAGAAGAAGTGCGTCAAATAGTGGCAGCAGCTACCAGTTTAAATATTTCTTATGCATATGAAGATTTAGTCTTTCCTGAAAACACTGTTTTTATAATTCAATTTGATGATAAAAATCCCGATAATTTGATTTGTTATTTTCATAAGGATTGTGACATTAAAAGCAGAAACCAAATCTATGGACGTCTAAAAAATGAGTGTCATTTAAAAAACTGTACATTAGATTTAAAAGGATGTTTTATCCTTGAGCAACAAAGTGAAGAAATTCAAATTCAATTTTCCAAATTAGCGAATTAAGACAAACCAATAGAAATGGCATTTATCCCTTAATTTCATGTTTACCTTCAATTATTATAGTTGTCTGTTTCCATTAAGCATACCGACAGCATATACAAAACAAAAAACAAACAAAATGTCAGGCCTGTATACTTTATCATGTTTTCAGATTAGGTCCGCTTTGAAAATTTTATCAAATAAATAGTAATACTATATGTTGAATTTAGGGGTAATTTGAAAATACATATTACAATTTCCAAGTCCACCCTATTTTTTAATGGGGATTATACACAAAATTTAAACTTACAAAATGACAGTGCTTTTGTGTATATTGAAAAATAATGTATTTTAAATGTAAATTATTATAGAAATATGTCATATTCGGTTTTGACATGTAATCAATTTGATTATTTTTGGCACATAAATTACGAAACAAAAGAAAAATTAACTGAATATGTGTGGAATTGTAGGTGCATTTGATTTAAAAACAGATCCCCAGGTTTTAAGACCAACTGTTTTGGAGATGTCGAAGAAATTACGTCATCGTGGACCAGACTGGTCGGGAATTTATTGTGGAGACAAAGCAATTATTGCGCATGAGCGCCTGTCTATTGTTGATCCTGAATCAGGAGGACAACCTTTATACAGCAAGGATAAAAAGCTAATTCTTGGTGTAAATGGCGAAATATACAACCATAGAAAGATTAGAAAAAAATACGAAGGAAAATACGAGTTTTTAACCGGTTCTGATTGTGAAGTAATTCTTGCTTTATATCGCGACAAAAAGGAAAAATTCATTGATGATATGAATGGAATTTTTGCTTTTGCTCTATACGATGAAGAAGAGGATGCATATTTAATAGCACGCGACCATATTGGAATTATTCCTTTATATATGGGATGGGATAAATTTGGAAATTTTTATGTAGGTTCTGAATTAAAATCACTTGAAGGATATTGCACAAAAATTCAGGAGTTTCCCCCCGCTCATTATTTATATAGTAAGGAAGGCGAGATTAAACGTTGGCATAATCGTGAATGGAGAGAATTTGAAAATGTTAAAGACAATCCGGCTGATGTTAAAGAACTCGGACAGGCACTTGAGGATGCTGTTCACAGACAATTAATGTCTGATGTTCCATACGGTGTTTTACTTTCAGGAGGACTGGATTCTTCAATTACCTCTGCCCTGGCAAAAAAATTCTCAGGAAAGAGGGTAGAAGGAGGAGACAAGGAAGATGCCTGGTGGCCACAGTTACACTCGTTCGTAATTGGATTAGAAGGAGCACCGGATTTGATAGCTGCTAAAAAAGTTGCTGACCACATAGGCACAGTGCATCACGAAATTCATTATACCATTCAGGAGGGGCTTGATGCCATTAAAGATGTAATATATCATATAGAAACCTATGATGTAACTTCAGTGCGGGCTTCAACACCTATGTATATGCTTGCCCGGGTTATAAAATCGATGGGAATTAAAATGGTTTTAACAGGTGAAGGAGCGGATGAAATTTTCGGCGGATACCTGTATTTCCATAAAGCACCAAATGCTGAGGAATTTCACAATGAAAGTGTTTTAAAAGTGAGCCGTTTACATATGTACGATTGTCTACGTGCTAACAAATCGCTTGCTGCCTGGGGCGTAGAGGGACGTGTACCTTTCCTCGACAAGGAGTTTCTGGATGTTGCCATGCGCTTCAATCCTGAAGCAAAAATGGCCAAAGATGGAAAAATGGAAAAATGGCCATTACGAAAAGCTTTTGAAGATTATCTTCCGGAAAGTGTGGCCTGGCGCCAAAAAGAACAATTCTCAGATGGTGTGGGTTATGGATGGATTGATACTTTAAAACAAATTTCCAGCGAACAGGTTACGGACGAAATGATGGAAAATGCAAAATACAGGTTCCCGGTACATACACCTATGAACAAAGAAGAATACATGTACCGTGCAATTTACAGTGATCATTTCCCTTCTGATGAAGCTGCTGCCTGTGTGCCTTCCCTGGCATCAATTGCGTGTAGTACTGAGAAAGCACTTGAATGGGATCAGGCATTTAAAAATAATGCAGATCCATCAGGAAGAGCTGTAGTAACTGTCCATGACCAGTCAAAAGAATTTGATGATATTAAAAAATAGATAATAAATTAAAGGTATTCACAAGCCTTTAACAGTTAATGTTTCTTTTATTACAATGGTCGAAAAACGTTTTATTCGGATTTCGGCCATTTTTTGATTTAAGTGAGATCGGGAATTAATCAGAATAATTATCACATATCGAAATAAAATTACCAATTAAATCGTGGTTATAATACTCAGGGTGAAACTGAGCAGTATAAACAGGCCGTTGTTTATGTTTCATTAACTGGTTTTTGCAATTCTTTGATGAACCAAGCAGTACAAAATCTTTTGGTAAGGTTATAGAATCATTATGCATTTGCCTTACTTTAATCGTTGAGGATATCCCTTTTAAAATGGGATCTTCTTTTAACAATTCAACTTGAAAATCTCCCGATTCCGACTCGATACTTCTAAGAATTTCCGCACCATATATATAGCCGGTTATATGATGACCGGCACAAATTCCAAACACCGGAACTTTACAGTTTTTAATCCACCAAAAAAACGGACTATGATGTTCAACAATATCATCTCCCTGAGGAGAACCTGTCATAACTACACCGTCATACAGTTTAAAATCTGCATTTAAACAATCTTCATATTCAATAAATACACAGGTTGAACCTTTGCCTTCAATTATTTTTTCAATCGGTTCAGCAAACTCTCTGATTCCGCGTTCGGCATTATTGACAATCAGTATATGAGCCATTCAATTGAGGACTTTCAAAATTAGATTTGCAATATATTCAAAAAAAAGAGGAACCAAAATCTGATTCCTCTTTCAATATTATTTTTAATGGTTATGCCTGAGCCGTTGGCCCTCCAAAGTTCATCGGAGGCATCATTGGATCGGAACCAGGTTTAACATTTTTAATCGGACCGTTTACAGCCTCAAATTTTTTAATGTTATCCTGTAAAGCCATCAATAAACGTTTGGCATGTTCCGGAGTAAGAATAATACGTGACTTTACATTAGCCTTTGGGATACCCGGCATTATTCTTACAAAATCAACCACAAATTCAGAGCTGGAATGGGTAATAACTGCAAGGTTAGAATAAACTCCCTGAGCTACATCTTCATTCAGTTCAATATTTAACTGTTGGCCTTTAAGCTTTTTATCTTCCATAACCATTTATTTAGAGCAAATTAATCTTTCATATCAATCAGCTGGTCGTATTCCGATTTAGAACCAACAACCAGGTTCTTGTATTCTTTCAGACCTGTTCCTGCAGGAATTAAGTGACCACAGATTACATTCTCTTTTAGTCCGTCGAGATAATCAGTTTTACCGTTAATTGCTGCTTCGTTAAGAACTTTTGTAGTTTCCTGGAACGATGCCGCCGACAACCAACTGCGTGTTTGCAGCGCTGCCCTGGTAATTCCCTGAAGAACCTGACTTGATGTTGCAGGAATTGCATCCCTGGCATCAATCAGCTGCTTATCTTTTCTTCTTAACTGAGAATTTTCATCTCTCAATTTCCTTGCAGATATAATCTGACCTGCTTTAATTCCCTCTGCATCTCCCGGATCGTTAACAACTTTTTTGTTGTAAATCCAATCGTTTTCAGAGAAGAATTCGTTTTTGTCAACGATTTGTTTTTCAAGGAAACGTGTATCTCCCGGATCGATTATTTCTACCTTACGCATCATCTGACGAATAATGATTTCGTAATGTTTGTCATTAATCTTCACACCCTGCATACGGTATACGTCCTGAACCTCATTCAAAATATATTCCTGAACAGCAGTTGGACCTTTAATCGCAAGTATATCGGAAGGTGTAATTGCACCGTCAGAAAGTGGAGTTCCTGCTCTGATGTAATCATTTTCCTGTACAAGAATCTGTTTTGAAAGCGGAACCATGTATTTTTTAACATCACCGTTTTTGGTGGTTACAATAATTTCGCGGTTACCCCTTTTCACTTTACCCATCGAAACTTCACCATCAATTTCTGAAACAACGGCCGGATTAGAAGGATTACGTGCTTCAAACAATTCAGTTACACGTGGAAGACCACCGGTAATATCACCGGCTTTACCAGCTGCTCTCGGTATTTTCACCAAGACCATACCGGCACTAACTTTTTGCTTATCTTCTACTGCAATGTGCCCTCCCACAGGTAAGTTATAAGAACGAATTACTTCACCTTTTTTATCAACTACTTTTAAGGTCGGGTTTTTTGTTTTATCTCTTGTTTCTACAATAACTTTTTCGCTGTATCCGGTTTGTTCATCCGATTCTTCACGATAAGTTACACCATCAACAAGATTTTCAAATTCAACTGTACCGTCAAATTCAGTAATAATTACACCGTTAAACGGGTCCCATTCACATATCATTTTACCCTTACGAATTTCTTCACCATTTTTCACATACAGTTTCGAACCATATGGAATTGGATGAGTTGACAGGGTAATATTTGTGTTTTTATCAATAATTTTCAGTTCAGCCAATCGACTTACAACGATATCAATTTCCTCACCTTCTTCGTTTTTAAACTTAACTGCACGAAGTTCCTCAATTTCAACGTAACCATCGTATTTCGATTCAACCATAGATTGCGCCGAAATGTTACCTGCAATACCACCCACGTGGAAGGTACGAAGCGTAAGCTGTGTTCCCGGCTCTCCAATCGACTGAGCAGCGATTACACCAGTTGCTTCACCTTTTTGCACTTTTTTACCAGTAGCGAGGTTTCTTCCGTAACATTTAGCACAAATACCTACTTTAGATTCACAGGTAAGTACAGAACGAATTTCTACGTTTTCAATAGGTGAATTCTCAATTGCCATAGAAATCTCTTCGGTCAATTCTTCACCGGAAGCTACAATTAACTCACCACTTAGAGGATGGAAAATATCGTGAACCGAAGTTCTACCAACAATTCTTTCATATAATGATGCAACAACTTCTTCGTTGTTTTTAATTGTGGTTGCCACCAAACCACGCAATGTACCGCAGTCCTCTTCAGAGATAATTACATCCTGAGCAACATCAACTAAACGACGGGTAAGGTATCCTGCATCAGCAGTTTTAAGCGCGGTATCCGCCAAACCTTTACGTGCACCGTGGGTAGAGATAAAGTACTCAAGTACAGAAAGTCCCTCTTTAAAGTTTGCCAAAATCGGGTTTTCAATAATCTGAGAACCGGTTGAACCAGACTTTTGCGGTTTCGCCATCAATCCCCTCATTCCACTTAACTGTCGAATCTGCTCTTTCGAACCCCTTGCTCCGGAATCAAGCATCATGTAAATTGAGTTGAATCCCTGTTTGTCGCTACTCAAAGTTTTCATCACCGTGTGGGTAAGTTTTGAGTTGGCATGTGTCCAAATGTCAATAACCTGGTTGTATCTTTCGTTGTTGGTAATGAATCCCATATTATAGTTATTCATTACTTCTTCAACTTCCGCATAACCGTCATTAACAATATCTACTTTTTCAGCCGGAATAATTACATCATCAAGGTTGAATGACAATCCACCGCGATAAGCCATATCATAACCAATCTCTTTAATATCGTCAAGGAATTTTACTGTTGTAGCATTTCCACTGCGAATAAATACATCGGTAATAATTGTTCTAAGCGATTTTTTAGTCAGCAATTGATTGATATAACCAGCTTCACGAGGAGTTTTTTCATTAAACAGTACTCGTCCAACAGTAGTTTCAATGATATGCTTGAAGTAATTGCCACTTTCGTCTACGTCTTCAACTTTAACTTTAACGATAGCATGTAAATCAATTACTTTTTCGGCATAGGCAATAAGCACTTCTTCAGGAGAATAGAAGGTCATTCCTTCACCTCTTGCTCCTTTTCTCGCCTTGGTCATATAGTAAAGACCAAGAACCATATCCTGGGAAGGAACCTGAATAGGCGCACCGTTTGCAGGATTCAGCAGGTTGTGAGAAGCCAGCATTAACAATTGAGCTTCTAAAATCGCTGCATTTCCTAAAGGAAGGTGAACCGCCATTTGGTCACCATCAAAGTCGGCGTTAAATCCTGTACATACCAACGGGTGCAACTGAATTGCTTTACCCTCAATCAAAACCGGCTGGAAAGCCTGAATTGACAGACGGTGAAGTGTGGGCGCCCTGTTTAATAAAACAGGATGTCCTTTTAATACATTCTCAAGAATTTCCCAAACTACAGGATCTTTGCGATCAACAATTTTCTTTGCTGATTTAACTGTTTTTACAATTCCCCTTTCAATCAGTTTCCTGATAACAAATGGCTTGTACAGTTCTGCAGCCATGTCTTTCGGAATACCGCATTCGTGAATCTTCAGTTTCGGACCAACAACAATTACAGAACGAGCTGAATAATCAACACGTTTACCTAACAGGTTTTGACGGAAACGTCCTTGTTTTCCTTTCAAACTGTCTGACAGTGATTTTAATGCCCTGTTGTTTTCAGTCTTAACAGCATTAGATTTTCTTGAGTTATCAAATAATGAATCAACTGCTTCCTGCAACATCCTTTTTTCGTTACGAAGGATAACTTCAGGTGCTTTGATTTCAATTAATCTTTTAAGACGGTTGTTACGAATAATTACTCTTCTGTAAAGATCGTTTAAATCAGAAGTAGCAAAACGTCCTCCATCCAGTGGAACCAATGGTCTCAGATCCGGAGGAATTACCGGAACAACACGTACAATCATCCATTCCGGACGGTTGATATTTTTACTTGCCCTGAAAGCCTCAACAACCTGAAGTCTTTTTAAGGCTTCGTTTTTACGTTGTTGTGAAGTTTCAGTATTCGCTTTATGCCTTAGTGTAAACGATAAATCGTCAAGGTCAATTCGACTTAAGATTTCGAATAATGCCTCAGCCCCCATTTTGGCGATGAACTTTTCCGGATCATCGTCATCCAAAAGATGATTTTCTTTAGGTAGGGTATCCAAAATATCTAAATACTCTTCTTCTGTAAGGAAATCCAGTTCCTTAACACCATCAACTCGTTTAACACCCGGATTAATTACAACATAACGTTCGTAATAAATTATCGTATCGAGTTTCTTGGTAGGTAAGCCAAGCAAGTAACCTATTTTATTAGGCAGTGATTTAAAGTACCAAATGTGAGCCACCGGTACAACAAGCGAAATGTGTCCCATTCTTTCACGACGCACTTTCTTCTCAGTTACTTCCACTCCACAACGGTCGCAAACAATTCCCTTATATCTGATTCGTTTGTATTTACCGCAGTGACACTCGTAATCTTTTACGGGTCCGAAAATACGTTCACAAAACAATCCATCCCTTTCCGGTTTATAGGTTCTGTAATTGATTGTTTCCGGTTTTAATACTTCACCAAACGATCTTTCCAAAACCTCTTCCGGAGAAGAAAGGCTAATTAAAACTTTTGAAAAACTTGTTTTCGCTTTATTATCTTTTCTGAATGCCATAATACTTCTTAATAATAATTAAACTGAACTTACTAATTTAGAATAGTTCTTACTCCATTCTAACGCTGAGGCCAAGACCTCTAAGTTCATGAAGCAACACATTAAGTGATTCCGGAATACCAGCTTGTGGCATTGGTTCACCCTTAACAATAGATTCGTATGCTTTTGCTCTACCCATTACGTCATCAGACTTAACGGTAAGTATTTCCTGTAAGATATGAGACGCACCAAATGCCTCCAATGCCCAAACTTCCATCTCACCAAAACGCTGTCCACCAAATTGTGCTTTACCACCTAATGGTTGTTGTGTAATTAATGAGTATGGCCCAATTGAGCGTGCATGCATTTTGTCTTCTACCATGTGGCCAAGTTTCATCATATAGATTACTCCCACTGTAGCCGGCTGGTGGAAACGTTCTCCGGTTTCACCATCGATAAGACGTGTTACACCAAACTTAGGCACACCTGCTTTATCAGTATATTCACATATTTCATCAAGGCTTGCACCATCAAAAATTGGTGTTGCAAATTTTAATCCAAGGTTTTTACCTGCCCATCCTAATACAGTTTCATAAATCTGCCCCAGGTTCATTCGGGAAGGTACACCCAATGGATTAAGTACGATATCAACCGGAGTTCCATCATCAAGGAATGGCATATCTTCCTGGCGCACTACACGTGAAACAATACCCTTGTTTCCATGTCGTCCTGCCATTTTATCTCCGATTTGAAGTTTTCGTTTTTTCGCAACATATACTTTGGCAAGTTGAATAATGCCCGCAGGTAGTTCATCACCAATGGTTACATTATATCTTTCACGGCGCGAAACAGCTTCGGCCTCCTTGTATTTTAAGATGTAGTTATTAATTACTCTGAAGATCATTTCGTTCTTCGTTTTATCAGTTGTCCATTTCGACGGATTGATATTTAAGTAATCAATTTCCTGTAATTGTTTTAAAGTAAACTTAACTCCTTTAGGAATTATTTCTACACCATAATAGTCTTTTACTCCCTGCGATGTTTTACCTGAAACAAGCGTAAATACTTTATCTTCAAGTTTTGAGCGTAAAGCAGTTACTTCGCGTTCGAATTTTTCATCTATCTGATCAAGCAGTTTTTTAGTTGCAGCTCCTTTTTTATCTTTTGCCACTCTGGAGAATAGCTTTTTATCGATAACAACTCCCATTAAAGATGGAGATGCTTTTAAAGAAGCGTCTTTCACATCACCTGCTTTATCACCAAAGATTGCACGTAACAGTTTTTCTTCAGGTGATGGATCAGATTCTCCTTTAGGAGTAATTTTTCCGATTAGTATATCCCCTGGTTTAATATCCGCTCCAACCCTTATCAATCCGTTTTCATCCAGATTACGGGTTGCTTCTTCACTAACATTTGGAATATCTGAAGTAAATTCTTCAACTCCTCGTTTAGTGTCACGAACTTCAAGGCTGTACTCATCAACATGCACTGAAGTAAAAATATCTTCGCGTACAATTCTTTCTGAAATTACAATTGCATCCTCGTAGTTATAACCCTGCCAAGGCATGAATGCCACCTGCAGGTTTCTACCCAAAGCCAACTCACCGCCATCGGTAGCATAACCTTCAGTTAAAATCTGACCTTTTTTGATTCTTTCTCCTTTTCTTACAATAGGTTTCAAATCAACGGTAGTTCCCTGGTTTGTTTTCGAATATTTTTGAAGCATGTATGTTACAACTTCAGGATCAAAACTTACAAAACGATCTTCTTCAGAAATATCGTATCGAACAATAATTTGTTTTGCATCCACATATTCTACTACGCCATCAAATTCAGCTTTTACCAGAATTTGAGAATCGGCAGCAGCTCTTCCTTCAAGTCCTGTTCCAACAATTGGAGCTTCAGGTCTTAAAAGTGGTACCGCCTGACGCATCATGTTTGATCCCATCAGTGCACGGTTTGCATCGTCGTGCTCAAGGAAAGAAATCAAAGAAGCTGCGACAGAAGCAATCTGGTTAGGGCCAACGTCCATAAGCTGAACTTCTTCCTTTTCAACAATCGGATAATCACCTTCAAGTCTTGCTTTAACCCTTTGATTTAAAAAGTTTCCTTCTTCATCGATTGGAGCATTTGCCTGTGCAATAATCTGTCCTTCTTCTTCTTCCGCAGTTAAATAGACTACCCCCTCTTCAGAAAGATCAATTTTACCTTCCGAAGCTTTACGGTAAGGAGTTGCAATAAATCCTAAATCGTTAATTTTTGCAAATACACACAACGAAGAAATCAGTCCAATATTTGGTCCTTCAGGAGTTTCAATCGGACAAAGCCTACCATAGTGTGTAAAGTGAACGTCACGCACTTCGAAACCAGCTCTTTCTCTAGAAAGACCACCGGGACCTAAAGCCGACATACGACGTTTATGTGTCATTTCAGCCAATGGATTGGTTTGATCCATAAACTGAGACAATGCATTTGTTCCAAAGAATGAGTTTATAACCGAGGAAAGTGTTTTCGAGTTGATCAAATCAATCGGTGTAAACACTTCGTTATCTCTAACATTCATTCTCTCGCGGATTGTACGTGCCATTCGAGCCAAACCAACACCAAACTGGTTAAACATTTGCTCACCTACGGTACGAACTCTCCTGTTACTTAAGTGGTCAATATCGTCGACATCTGTTTTTGCATTTACCAATTGGATAAGATGTTTGATAATTTCAATTATATCTTCTTTGGTAAGTACTCTGTTTTCAGCATCGACATCAAGACCTAATTTTTTATTGATCCTGTAACGACCAACTTCTCCAAGATCGTATCTCTTATCGGAGAAGAACAATTTATCAATTACGTCGCGGGCAGTTGCCTCATCCGGCGGTTCTGCGTTACGCAACTGACGATAGATGTGAAGAACGGCCTCTTTTTCAGAGTTACATGGATCTTTTTGCAGAGTGTTATAAATAATTGCAAAATCCTGTTGATTTTGATCTTCTTTGTGCAGAAGAATTGTTTTAACACCCGATTCAAGAATATCTTCTATGTGCTCTTCTTCGATATCTACCTCACGGTCGATAATAACTTCGTTACGCTCGATAGATACCACTTCACCTGTATCCTCATCCACAAAATCTTCTACCCACGATTTTAATACACGGGCAGCCAATCTTCTTCCAACTACTTTTTTCAGAGAAGTTTTAGATACTTTAACCTCATCGGCAAGATTGAAAATCTCAAGGATATCCTTATCACTTTCGAAGCCGATAGCACGTAATAAAGTGGTTACAGGAAGTTTTTTCTTCCTGTCGATGTATGCAAACATAACACTGTTAATGTCGGTTGCAAACTCTATCCACGATCCTTTAAATGGAATAATACGTGCGGAGTAAAGTTTTGTACCGTTGGCATGTAAACTTTGACCAAAGAATACACCCGGAGATCTGTGCAATTGCGATACGATAACCCTTTCGGCACCATTGATAATGAAAGTACCTCTTTCGGTCATGTAAGGCACAGTACCCAAATATACATCCTGAACTACGGTATCGAAATCTTCGTGTTCAGCATCGGTACAGTACAACTTTAATTTTGCCTTTAACGGCACACTAAATGTTAAACCACGCTCAATACACTCATCGATAGTGTACCTTGGAGGGTCAACCTGATAATCTATAAACTCAAGAACAAAATTATTCCTGGTATCTGTAATTGGGAAATTTTCCTCGAATACCCGGAATAATCCCTCTGATTTTCTGTTATCAGGAGTGGTTTTTAACTGAAAAAAATCTTTAAATGATTTAACTTGTACTTCTAGGAAGTCAGGGTAATCAAACCTGGTTTTTGTTGAGGAAAAATTTATCCTCTCTTTTTTTGTTTGTACAGACATGTATTAATACAAGTTAATTATGTAAAATATCAATACACAAAAAGGTTTAGAAACCTATTTGCATAGGTCTCTAAACCAATAAACCTTTTAAAAAGGTCTGAATCTTATTTAACCTCAACTTCAGCTCCTGCTTCTTCTAACTGTGTTTTAAGAGCTTCAGCTTCGTCTTTAGCTACTTTTTCTTTGATTGCTTTAGGAGCTCCGTCAACTAATTCTTTAGCTTCTTTCAATCCTAAGCCAGTTAATTCTTTTACTAATTTAACAACACCAAGTTTTGCTTGTCCGGGTGCTTTTAAAATTACGTCGAATTCTGTTTGTTCAGCAGCAGCTTCTTCGCCACCGCCAGCAGCTGGTCCTGCAACTGCAACTGCAGCAGCAGCTGGTTCAATACCATATTCGTCTTTCAGAATTCCAGCTAATTCGTTAACATCTTTTACAGTAAGGTTTACTAACTCTTCTGCAAGCTGTTTTAAATCTGCCATTTTATTACTTTTATTTAATTTGTTTCTAAAAAATTATTCTTTCTCTTTCAGTGTATCAAGAACACCGTGAATTGTATTTCCACCTGATTGTAACTGTCCAAGTACAGTTTTCATTGGTGATTGTAAAAGACCAATAACATCAGCGATAAGTTCATTTTTCGACTTAACTGCGATTAGCGCCTCAAGGTGCTCAGCACCCATGTAAATAGACTCCTGAACATAAGCCGCTTTTAATACAGGCTTTGTATGTTTTTTGCTAAAATCTTTAATTAGCTTAGCAGGAGCGTTTGCGTTTTCGCAAAACATTACCGAAGTATTGCCTTTTAGTGCATCGTAAAGCTCATCAACTTCAACTGACGAATTTTCTAAAGCTTTACGTAATAGAGTATTCTTTACAACTACCAGTTTTACATCCTGGTTAAAACATTGTCTTCTTAAATCGCTGGTATTCTCAGCATTTAAACCGCTAATGTCAGTCAGGTAAAAATGGTCGTAAGAATCAATTTGTTCTTGTAAATTATTAATAATTACTTTTTTCTCAGAACTCTTCATTTTTACTCATTTTTAGTCAGTAATTGACTTTGGTTCAACTTGAATACCAGGGCTCATAGTACTGGAGAGGTAGATACTTTTAATATATGTACCTTTTGCAGCTGTAGGTTTCAGTTTAACAATGGTATTCACAAATTCTAGTGCGTTATCTCTGATTTTATCAGAAGTAAATGACACTTTACCGATGCTTGTGTGGATAATACCAAATTTATCTACTTTAAAGTCGATTTTACCTTGTTTAACTTCACCGATAGCCTTACTGATATCCATAGTAACTGTACCACTTTTTGGGTTTGGCATTAAACCTCTGGGACCTAAAACGCGTCCAAGAGGACCAACTTTACCCATTACAGGTGGCATAGTAATCACTACGTCAATATCAGTCCAACCGCCTTTTATTTTCTCGATGTATTCATCAAGACCTGCATAGTCCGCTCCGGCATCAAGTGCTTCCTGAGTTTTGTCAGGAGTAACCAATGCCAAAACACGAACTTCTTTTCCAGTTCCATGGGGTAAAGAAACTACGCCTCTAACCATCTGGTTTGCTTTTCTTGGGTCAACTCCAAGCCTTACATCAATATCAACTGATGCATCGAATTTTGTAAAAGTTATTTCTTTTACCAATTCTGCTGCCTCGTCTAAAGAGTAAGCTTTTCCTTTCTCAAGTTTTTCAAGAGAAGCTTTTTTATTTTTCGTAATTCTGCCCATCGTATAAGATTTATTTAATTTTTGAATGGAGATGTGCCTTTAACATTAATCCCCATACTTCTGGCAGTACCTGCGACCATTCTCATAGCCGACTCAACAGTAAAGCAATTCAGGTCCGACATTTTGCCTTCGGCAATTTGTTTTACCTGATCCCAGGTTACCGCCCCCACTTTATTAACGTGAGGTTCGGGAGAACCTTTTTTTAACTTTGCTGCTTCGAGCAATTGTACAGCAACAGGAGGTTGTTTAATAATGAAATCAAAAGATTTGTCGGCATAAACAGTAATAATAACCGGAAGTACTTTTCCAGCCTGGTCTTGAGTACGACCATTAAACTGTTTGCAGAACTGCATTATATTCACCCCTTTTGCTCCCAATGCTGGCCCCACCGGTGGTGACGGATTCGCCGCACCACCTTTAATCTGTAATTTAATTAATCCAGCAATTTCTTTAGCCATAATACAATTTTAACGTGTTTTTACTCCTTTTCTACTTGCATAAAGCTAAGTTCCAGAGGAGTTTTACGTCCAAAAATCTTCACCATTACCTGTAACTTTTTCTTCTCTTCATTGATTTCCTCAATGGTTCCGTTAAAGCCATTAAATGGTCCGTCGATTACTTTTACAGTTTCTCCTACCACATAAGGAATGTTAATTTCCTCATCAGTTTCAGCAAGCTCATCAACCCGACCTAAGATTCTGTTTACTTCATTTTGCCGCATCGGCACGGGATCTCCACCTTTGGTGTCGCCTAAGAACCCGATTACGTTAGGAAAATTCCTTA